>JAAZIO010000087.1 GCA_012800805.1 Clostridiales bacterium
ATATCCTTTCCAACTATGCTTTCAACCTCAAACTCCAAAAGGCCGTTGTTTAAAAGAATTCGGTCGCCTATGCTCATTTCGTTGTGCAGGTTTTTATAAGATACCGAAACCTTTGTTTCGTCGCCCACTATGTCATCTGTGGTGAATGTGAAAGTGTCGCCCTCATTTAAGGTTACTCCGCCATCCTTGAATATGCCTATTCTGTATTCGGGGCCTTTGGTGTCTATCATGATGGCAAAAGGAACGCCCGTCTTTTCGCGCACTTCTTTAAGGGTTTCTATTTTCTTTTTTTGCTCTTCGTGCGAGCCGTGCGACATATTTATTCTCGCAACGGACATGCCCGCCTTGACCATTCTCAAAAGAACGGCGGGACTTTCGCTTGCGGGTCCTATCGTGCATACGATTTTGGTTTTTGCCATAAAAGCACCTCTATTTAAAAAATCCGATTTATTTTATCATGTAATGCTAAAAAAATCATCTGTTTATATAAAAAAACGCGCCTTGCGCGCCCTTTTTTATTCTCTTCGAATTATTATGCCCGTATAGAAATAGTAGCCGTCTATTATAAATTCAAGATAATAATACAAGTAGCTGTCGTCTGCAAATTCTAAAAAATTATGTCATTCAATAGAGCCCGTCGACCCCATAGACCCGGAAGAACCTGAAGAGCCCTCAAATAAAAAAGCGCCTTGCGGCGCTGTTTATTCTTCTTTTGGTAAATCGAGCTTTATGTGAACTTCCCTGAGCTGCTTTTCCGTGACCTCGCTCGGGGCGTTCATCAAAAGGTCTTGGGCGTTCTTATTCATCGGGAAGGCGATTACCTCTCTTATGTTAGGCTCATCAAGAAGCAGCATTACCATCCTGTCCACGCCGGGAGCGATGCCCGCATGCGGAGGCGCGCCGTATTTGAACGCTGTAAAGAGGGCGTTGAATTTCTTTTTTATCGTTTCCTCGCCGTATCCCGCTATCTTGAAAGCTTCAATCATTATCTCGGGGTCGTGGTTTCTGACGGCGCCCGAGCTGAGCTCAACGCCGTTGCACACAAGGTCATACTGATAAGCGTAAATCTCAAGCGGGTTCTTCTCTTTAAGAGCCGCCATTCCGCCTTGGGGCATGCTGAAAGGATTGTGTGAAAACTCAATCTCACCCGTTTCGTCGTTTTCCTCATACATAGGGAAATCGACTATCCAGGCAAACCTGTATACATCCTTTTCAAGCAGTCCGAGGTTTTCGCCAAGCCATACTCGCATAAGTCCTGCGATTTTTGGCGCCTGCTTTTTGTTTTCGGCGATAATCGTAACAAGGTCACCGCTCTTTAGCGACAGCTTTTCGATAAGTTTTTCCGAGCAAGGGGCGATAAGTTTTGCCGCTCCGCCCGCGGGGTTTAGGCTCTCGTCTATTTTAAACCAGTATACGGTTTGGGCGCCGTTTAACTTCATATATTCCGTGAGGGCATCAAGCTGTTTTCTTGTGCACTCGGCCTTTTCAACCTTTATCGCCTTAACAACCTTTCCCTCAAACGCCGAGATGGACATGGTTTCATCCGTGATGTCTTTGATAATCAAAGGATTTCTAAGGTCGGGCTTGTCGCTTCCGTAGTCACGCATCGCTTCGTCAAAGCGTATTCTTCTAAAGGGAGGCTTGTCGACCTGCCTTGTGGTAAACTCATCGAATGTGCCAGAAATTACGGCTTCAACTTCCTTGAATACATCTTCTTGGCTTGCGTAGGCCATCTCTAGGTCTAGTTGATAGAACTCGCCGGGTGAGCGGTCCGCGCGCGCGTCCTCGTCTCTAAAGCATGGCGCAATCTGGAAATACCTGTCAAAGCCCGATGTCATAAGCAGTTGCTTATACTGCTGCGGAGCTTGGGGCAGCGCGTAGAACTTTCCTGGATGGAGCCTTGAGGGAACGATAAAGTCTCTTGCGCCCTCAGGGGAGGACGAAGTAAGAATTGGCGTTTGGATTTCGACAAATCCGCGCTCGGTCATCCTTCTCCTTAAAGAAGCGATAATTTTAGAGCGCATCACGATTTTATCCCTGCACAAGGGGTTTCTTAAATCAAGAAAACGATATTTAAGCCTTGTGTCTTCTCTTGAGGCTAGCGAATTCATTACCTCAAAAGGCAAGGTTTCGGTGCATTTTCCCAAAACCTCAATCTTAGTGGGGTCGATTTCAATAAGTCCCGTTGGCATATCGGGATTCGGGCTTGAGCGAAGAATTACCTTGCCCTCAACCATGATTGTGGACTCTCTTGGAATGGCGCGAACCTGCTCTTTCATCTCCTCGGACGAAACAACCACCTGCGTCATTCCGTAAAAGTCGCGGACAACAATAAACAGCACGGAGCCTAAATCTCTCGTGCCGCTGAGCCAACCCGATAAACGGACGGTCTGCCCTACGTGTTCTTTTCTAAGTTCGTTGCAGTTGTGTGTTCTGAATGCTGTTTGATAGTCCATATTACAGAAGCGGTATACCGGCCTTTTTGCAGATTTGCATCATTTCCTTTGGCCAAATCGAAACTTGAACTTCTCCGATATGCGCCTTTTCGAGAAGCAGCATGCAAAGCCTTGATTGGCCTATTCCTCCGCCTATTGAAAGCGGCAGAGTTTCGTTTATTATCAACTTGTGGTATTCAAGAGAGAGCCTGTCCTCGCAGTCTGCGACCTCAAGCTGTCTTCTTAGGGCGAGGCTGTCAACCCTTATGCCCATAGAGGATATCTCAAGTGGTTCTCTCAAAACAGCGTTCCAGAAAAATATATCGCCGTTTAAAGACCAGTCGTCATAGTCGGGCGCCCTTCCGTCATGTTTGTCGCCGCTGGCAAGCTCGCCGCCTATTCCGATAATGAAAGCGGTTTTGTGCTTTTTGACAAACGCGGCTTCTCGCTCTTTGGGCGAAAGTTTAGGAAACTGCTTTTCAAGCTCAAGCGATGTCACAAACGCGACATCTCTTTTTATTTTAACTTTGATTTGCGGGAACGCCTTTTTGACTTCTTCCGCGGTATCCGCGATAACGCCGATAATGCGGGTGACGACATCCTTTAAAAATTCAAGGTTTCTCTGCTCGCGGCTGATTACCATTTCCCAGTCCCACTGGTCCACATAAATAGAGTGGGTGTTGTCGCAGTGGTCGTCACGGCGAATGGCGTTCATATCGGTATAAAGGCCTTCGCCCACACCGAAGCCATAGTTATGGAGCGCATAACGCTTCCACTTGGCAAGGGAGTGGACAATTTCCGCCTGCACTCCTTCCTGCTCTTTGATGTCAAAGGTAACGGGACGCTC
>JAAZIO010000088.1 GCA_012800805.1 Clostridiales bacterium
ATTAAACTCATTCAGGCTTGCGGGCGTTTCTCCACCGAAAAAGTCGTGCTTTGAAGTTACTGGCCTGAACTTAATGCCTTTTACGCACATTGCGGAGCACATGCAGTCGTTTTCATTTCCGCCCCTCCTCTTTGCGTATATTACGCCTTTAGAGAGGTCACAGCTTGTTTCTATCATCATTGATGAAAACGTACTGTGGGCGGCGTCAACATCGGCGTAATTAAGGCAAAGGTCCGAGAAAAATGCGATTTTATGCTTCCCGAACTCTCTTATTTCAAATCTTCTAACCTCACCCGAGAATATGGGCGTTGTTACAAGCGTCATTTTGGCGCCGTGCGTTTTGTTTTCATACACGGACATATTGCGGGAAAACATAGCGGTATGTTCGTCGCTAAGAATTTTTAAGGGCGAGAATGTCGGCGAATATGTTTCTCCCCGCTCGTTTTTGATATACAGGAATGGCCCAAACGGATCTTTGGGCGAGTTCTTTATTCTTCCAAGCTTTATGCCGCCGTAATCCGACACGCTCTGGCCAAGCTCGTCGGTTATAACGGTGTATGCGCCATAATGCAGGTTGAATTTAGGCTCGGCCTGCGGGGTATGGAGAGTAAAATAATCCTCCGTCTTTTTCGCGCCGACAAGAGCTTTTTCCTGAGGCTTTTTCTCGCCTTTGGTTTTTATTTCCGATTCATTCAAAAGCAGTTTGGTCGCCCTTATTTTGTCGTCGTTGCCGAAAAGTTCTCTAATTTTTCCGTTTGTCAGCGTGTTCGCGATAGCCGCAAGGCTCATGCCCTGATGGTGCGCCATAAAGGACTCAACCGTCCCGCCCCTTAAAAAGTCTATCGCCTCGTAAAAACCGTATTTTCCGTAATATCCGTTTTCTTTTAAGGCTTTAAGATTTCTGTAACATGCCTTGAAATCGTAATCCAGCGCAAGGAAAGTCGAGTAAGGCGAAATCACGCATTCGCTGTGTTCGGAACGCAAAGCAAGCGACGACACGCCGAAAGCGTAATACTGATACCTTGACTCGCTGTCAAAGCGGTAGCAGCCGCACTCGGAGATTCCGAAAAATCCTTGACATCTTGAGCGGATTTGCGCCTTTACAGCGCCTTTTGCGCTTGCTCTAAGCATTGATTTCGGCGGTGAATTAATAAATATTTCGGACATTAAATATTCAAACATTGTGCCGTTCCAACTGTAGAGCGTGCCGCCCGTAGCGTGCCTTCTTGAAAGCGAACGCCACATTACAGGAGTAACTCCCCTTGAAATCGCAACAAGTGCCGCAAGGCGAGACTCCGACGCCATAAGGTCATAGTGTCCCTCGGACCTTTGTCCCGACAGATTGTATCCGATATAGAATTGTTTCTTTTTGAAGTCAAACAGAGCCTTAAAGTCTATATCCTCAATGATTTTATTTATTCTTTCTTTAAGCTCGTAGGAAGACACAAACTCCTTTGCAACGATAAGGCACGCGGCAAGGTTTCCGCTGTCCACGCTTGACACAAAAAGCGGCTCAAGAGGCTTTCCCGTGTTGATGTTATACCAGTTTAAAAGGTGTCCTTTCCATTTCTCAAGCCCCTCAATCCTGCTCACTATTTTTTCAATGCGCTCTTCTGCCGTTTCCTTATCGGTAATGTTAAGAAGCGCCGCCGAAACATGGGATAGTATGCTGTATCCGATATTTGTTGGCGAAGTGTGTTCCGCCCTGCCAACGTTTCCGAATACCTGATAGTTATCGGCTATGAGTTCGTTTTCGCTGTTTTCCAAAAAGTATTTATAGGTGCTTTCTGCATACTCAAGGAGAGTTTGCTTTTCTTCCTCTTTGATTTTTTCCTTTTCGGGCATTCCCTCTCTTACAAGGCGAGCCACAATAATCAAAAATGAAGCAAAGTAAAAGAGAGTTCCGAAAAAGAAAATATAGCTTGAAAAGAAAGCGAGGAGCGATACCAGGGTCAAAAACACGGTATTTGGCGCAATCAGCTTAACCGCGTCGGTCTTGCCCGCCCTGCTTTGGAAGAAAGTTTTCCACTCAAGAAGCCTTTTGCCGCTTATCATTCTAAAAACGGCGGTAAAGAAAACTTTAATCGAATTCAAAGCGTTAAAGGTAAGAAGCGCAAAGTCCATTATCATGCCCTCAAGCGCCTTTAGCGTTTTAATAAGCGCGTGTTTTGGGCTTAGACTTGCAAAGGAGAACAGACCGCTGAAAAATCCCAGTATTCTTTCAACAAAGAATAAGGCGGCGGTAAAGGCAAAAACATACGGGTTTAGCGATATCGCGCTGAATAAAAACAAAAGCGTGAACGACATCAGGCGGAAGCTTTCAAACCCGTTCATGAACATAAGCGTTCCATACAGCGGCGACGGTTTGATAAATTTTGAGCTTATAAACGGAAGATTTTGAACATCTCCCCTTTGCCACCTTAAATTGCGCTCGATTTCAGCCGCGAATGTGTTGGGAGCGTCCTCAAAGACAATTCCCGAAAGTTTGCCCGTGGACAAAGCCGCTCCCTCCAAGGCGTCGTGACTGAGAACCCTTCCTTCGGGAAGCGCTCCGTTTAATTTTCTGTAGAAGCTCTCCAAGCGATAAATGCCCTTACCGCAGAAAACGCTTTTTGAAAAGAGGTTGAAATAAAAGTCCGAGTAGCACGGATACAGCTCAAAACCTCCGTTTTCGGCATGGCGCATTGAATATTTGGTGGTTAAAGAAAAAAGATTAGTCCTGCACTCGAACGCCATAAGATCATAGCGTGCGTTCATGGGGTGCATCATCTCGCAAACCGCCTGCCTTATCGCTCCCGGTAGCAGTTTGCTGTCGTCGTCAAGAAGAACTACGTACACAGGCCTTAAAAATGCACGATTGACAGTGAACTTTGAAAAGTCCCCTGTCATCAAGGCCCTGTTCATATCCTCAATTGCTCCGCGCTTTCGCTCCCTTGCGGAGTATCTGTCCCCTTTCTTAACCCGTTTTCGGACCATGAAATTAATGCCCGACTGTCGCAGTATTTCCAGAAATTCATCATCTTCGGGCACGGTTTCCTCGTCCGACGGTTTAAAGTCGGCAAGCATTACAAACGTCAGGTTTTTGTCGTTATATAGTGCGCTTAACGACTTTATGTTTTCAATAGCGTTAAGAAGCTGCTCTTTTGAAGTTATATACTGAGTGTAGGCGACAAGCGTTCGCCCGTCGTCGGGCAAAATGGCATAGTTCATTCTGTATGTCGGCCTGAGCGAGGTAAAGTATCTTATAACAGTTATAAATAGAGACGAAACTACCCTCGGCAGAGCAAAGAAAGATGTCAGCGACATCACGCTTGCCATGACTATCGAACACACAAAGCTGTTTTCAAGCGCAAATTGATAGATTTTATTAGTGATATTAACAGACGGCAGATAGCTTAAAACCGTCAGATAATTTGAAAAGTTGCTATAGGTTATATAGCCAAAAAGCGCCTGTAAACCTATAACCACAATCCAAAGCGCCGTAAAGTAGGCATATTCCGCAGCCGTTTTTGTTTTGTGCTTTTTCTTTACTTTTCTTTTTGTCCCGCCCGTAAGGCAATAGTCGTTCAGTGCCTTTACATTGTAAAAAAGCACTTCGTGAAGTCTAAAGCCAAGATAGCTTGCGTATTCCACAAGCTTTTGGGCGTATATGTTTTCGTTGATATTGATTTTAGCCGATTGTTTAGCAATCTCCGCAAGGTATACAAACTGGGTTTGCTGCGCCATGCAGTTAAACTCGTAAACATTTTTAAGCGTTCGCAGGGGCGCGTAGTTTTTAAACGGGTCGATAAGCCTTGCCTGCGAAACCGAGGTGCAGACATTCTTCGCGGCTGAGCTCATCTCAACAATAATGGCGGCGGTCGCGAATTTCACTTCATCGGCTGTTTCAAGCTTTAGCTTCTTGCCGATAAAAAGGCGCATGAACTTGGAAGAGAGATACTTTTTAAGCTTTTTACCGCCTTTTTCGGAAAGTTTTTGAAGCTTGTAAATGCAAAAAGCTTTATCCATTAATGCAACCGCTTTTTCAAGCAAAGCGTAATTGAACGCCTCGCCAAGGTTTAACACTTCCTCAAACGTAAGCGGTGCGTATTCGTTCATAATCTCGACCACTCTTTCTGCCCTTTGAACATCAAGCTTATAGCCGCTGAGCCTTAAAACTTCCCTTGCCAGCGCCACGATTCTGGGCGTTCCTTTGATATGCGGAAGATTGTAAAACTCGGAAAACGCCTTTGAGTTTGCGGTAGCGGTCAAAAGATATGTGTTTTCGTAAAACCACTTTTCAAACTCATAAAGCTCGCCGTCCCTTGAGCGGAGAGATACGATTTTGCTCAGTTTGTTTATTGTGGGAATGAAATTGGACGCCGACACGCCTTTGCCGTTTCTGTCGGGAAGGCCCGTGTTTTTAGCGAATTTTCTTATCTGTTTTTCAAATTCGGCATCGTCGCAGGAATATGAGAAATCGCCGAAGATGTTCCTTCGGATAAGTTTTTTCAATAGCGTGCCCAAAAACATCAGAAATAAAGTCATAGCAAACCTCAAAAACAATTTTGGGCATAACGCTTTTAAATTATACATAAGAAAAAGAAGCGGTTTAACCGCTTCTTTTCCACGTAGCAAGGTTAGTCTGTAAGCCGAGTTCTGTCTTAAATGGCCATCTGTCTAGGCGCATAGTTGCCTATACGCTCAAGCGATTTGAAGGACGGGCGGGCTACCCATCTGTCCTTACTCTCTTGCATCGAGTGGGGTTTACACGGCTTGCCGTCGCCGGGTCGCCGGTGAGCTCTTACCTCACCTTTTCACCCTTACCCTTGCGGGCGGTTATTTTCTGTTGCACTTTCCTTAAAGTCGCCTTTACAGGGAGTTACCCTGCACCCTTGCCCTGCGATGCTCGGACTTTCCTCATCTTGCGATGCGGCCATTCGACTAACTTGCCTTAATATTATAGCACAAAATATAAAAAACGCAACACGGCATTATAAACGCATGATGACAGTTTTTGTAATAATTATAGTCAACTAACGGATATTAATTTAATTTTAACACATGAAAAAAGCCGCATATGCAGCTTCTATACGCGGTTTAAATAACAGATGCTTAGATATTTAATCAAGTTTTACACTAAAAGCGATTTTTTATAATTGTCCGCCCACTCTTTCATCTTTCGAGCATGAGGTATAGCATGCCCCGAATAATCCGAACCGCCAATAAGCCTTGCTATTTCGGGGAGAGAGTCTTCAAGCAGCGATACATTTGTATATGTCTTTACTCCGTCGGAGAATTTGCTAATCAAGTAATGATGGTCAGCCATGGAAGAAAGTTGCGGCAAGTGCGTTACCGCAAGCACCTGCCTTCTTCTTGATATGCTGCAAAGCTTCATCGCCACGACTTCCGCGATATGTCCCGAAATTCCCGTGTCTATTTCGTCAAAAACCATGGTTCCTATGCCGTCCACGTCGCAGGTAATGTTTTTGAGGGCCAACATAAAACGAGACATTTCACCGCCCGATATTATTTTGCCAAGCGGTTTAAGCGGCTCGCCTATGTTTGGCGAAATCATAAACTCAACTTCATCCGCGCCGTTTGCGGTGGCATTATTCAAAACATCTCCGCCATTGTCTTTAAAATAGACTTCAAAGCGCGAGCCGCCCATGCCGAGGTCTTTAAGCTCTTTGGTTATTTTGTTAGATAGCGCCTCGGCCGCCTCTTTCCTCGCCTCAGTAAGCTTGCTTAGCTCATTTACAAGAATTTTCTCTTCCTTTATGAGGTCCAAGCTTAGCTTTTCCACAATCTCATCGGCGTGGATAAGCTCTTCGTATTCCGTTTCGGCATCGGAGAGGAATTTAAGCACTCTTTCAACGCTTCCGCCGTATTTTCTGCTTATGGAGCGGACAATTTCAAGCCTACGCTCTATCTCTTCAAGCGAGCGGGCGTCAAAGTTTATCTTTTCGGCGACGGCTTCAAGCTCAAGCGCAATGTCTTTGATTTCAATCCTTGCAGCCTCAAGTCTTTCCGAAAGGCCGTTTAGACGCTCATCATACTCCGAAACCTGATTAACCAGGGTTTGTGATGTTTTTAACTTTGAAAGAACTGAATCATCGCCGTCTAAAAGCTCAACCGCGCCCATCACGGCAGATACTATTCTTTCGGTGTTTCTGGCGCGTTTTCTTCTGTCAAGCAGTTCTTCCTCTTCACCCTCTTTTATAGCCGCCTGCTTTATTTCGTCTATTTGAAACTTTAATATATCGATTTTTCTTGCCCTCTCTTCTCCGTTACCGAAACGCTTCAGCTCCGATTTAATTTTTGAATATCTGCGATAGCTATCAGAAACGGAGTTTTTCAAAGGCAGAACCATATCGCCCGCAAAACCGTCCAGCATATCGATATGGGTTGAAACTTTAAGGAGCGACTGGTGTTCATGTTGTCCGTGGATGTCAACCAAAAGCTCGGTCAACCCTTTCAAAACCGATAATGTTACCAGCCTGCCGTTAATTCTGCATTCGTTCTTTCCACCCTCGGTCATTTTGCGGCGGATAATTAAAACCTCTTCAGGCTCGATGCCCATCTCTTTCAGGTAATTTTCCGCGTCATCCGATATATTCTCAAACACAGCCTCAACCTCGGCCATGTCTGTGCCGTGGCGAATAAGTGAACGGTCCGCCCTTTCGCCCAAAACGAAATTGAGCGAGTCAATAATTATAGACTTGCCCGCGCCCGTTTCGCCGCTTAATATGTTAAGCCCGTCGTAAAACTCAAGTGTCAAATTTTCGATTAACGCAATGTTATGGATTGTTAAAATCTTCAGCATAAGCAAAATCAGCTGTTAAGTAGCTCTTCAAACCTTGCTATCATTTCTTCTCTGTTGTCTTTGGACTTCAAAACAACAATTATCGTATCGTCGCCCGCAACCGCGCCAAGCACTTCCTCATAAGCAAGGCGGTCTATGAGGGCGCAGGCGGAGTTAGCGCTTCCGCTCTCGGTTTTCATAACGATAATGTTTTCCGAACCCATAATCGATATCACGGAGCTTTTGAACAACCTGTGATAGCGGTCTCTCGTCTGGTCGTCGGTTTTCTTTTGCGCTGTGTATTTATAGCCTTTTCCGTCGGGACGGAGAACTTTAATGATTCCCATATCCCTGATATCGCGCGAAACGGTCGCTTGCGTGACGTTGAAACCTTCTTCCGCAAGACGCGCCGCAAGGTCCTCTTGTTTGTCGATTTCCTCCCTTGCGATTATCTCAAGTATTTTTAGTTGTCTAGCACTTCTTGCCATTTGACCTCCATATCAATGGGTAATTCCCCAGCGATTCATTTTATCAAGAAGTTTTTTATAAAAATCGTTGTTAACGCTTATAAATCTGGCGGCTTTATCCGCTCTTTTCACCGTCATAGAACCCGTAAACGAGCCTACTTTTCTTCCGTCCACAATGAGCGTTGCGTTGTCTGGACAAACTATTTCAATTTCACTGTTTGAGGTAACAACCGCGGGCCTGGAGTGCAGCGTGTGCGGACATATCGGCAGAAATGTTATAGCCTCAAGGTCTGGAGCAAGAATCGGCCCACCCGCCGAAAGCGCGTATGCTGTGGAGCCTGTGGGGGTTGCGACTATCACACCGTCCGAACGGTATTTGTCAAAAAGCTGACCGTTGACAAATGCCGATAGCTTTAAAGGTTTTTCTCCCGCTGATTTTATAACCGCGTCGTTGAGCGCCGTATACTCGCTTCCGCCGGCTTGGATTTTAAGCATCATGCGTTCGATTATTTTCGCGTTTGCGTTTAACAGCGAGGCGATTTCCTCATTAGTCGCGCTTCTTGAAAGCTCGGATAAGAACCCAAGGTTGCCTACATTTACGCAAAGCATCGGCACTTCGTATTCTGCGGCAGAAGCCGAAGCCTCAAGCACCGTGCCGTCTCCGCCAAAAACTACCGCAAAGTCTGCCGATTTGAAACTTAAAGCTTTATCGGGACTTTCTTTTGTGACGGGAACGCAATCGCACCCTTGCCTCAGCATATACTCGAGGAAAGAATTCATCCTTTCCTTTGCTTCGATATTGGAATTTTTATAATATAGAACCAGATTCATATCAAGCATTTATAAAATATTACGACAAATTATACATTCAATCAAGCAATTTTAATAATTATGCATTAATTTACAATGCGTCATGCGTTTGAAAGCAAATATTGAAAACAAAATTAAAAATAGTTAAGATAATTGACTTTTTTTACTTAATTCGCTCTCGAACCATTCGTTTTACTGCAAGAAACAAAGTTTGCAACCGGTTTGATTAAGCTTTTTATATAAAAGCAATGAATATTTAAATCACAAAACATTGCAAATTTTGCACTTTAAGCCTAATCAAAAGCTGCGGATTAAATGAACCTACAACTTATTGCTTAGATAAAACCATATTGCAAAAAATTAATGGTGTAGAATTTGTTTTAACTGGACTTATCAAAATTTTTTATAAATAAGTCTTAGAAATTGTTTAAGAAATATTTGCAAAAAAGAAAGCGCGTTAGTTTTTTACTTTAATTATTCTATCTGCAAATTAACTATCTGAGAAATATTAATTGCATATAAACCGTTAAATAGTGTCAAAAAATCGTATTTAACATAAACCAAGAAAAACTGATTTCATAATAATTTTGATAAATCTATTATAAAATGATTGCTTAATAATTTTAATAAGTCTCTTATATAATTTGACTAGTATTATCTGCAAATATATATGAAAACAGTGCCTTAAAATGATGAAAAATGATTAATTGGTTTAAAACCAATATTGCAAAATAAGCGTTAAAAAGTGTCAGGAAATTCTACAGATAGTTTGTAACCTGAGCTTATCAAAATTAAGACTTATCAAAATATTCATATAGCGTCTTAAAAAATTATTTTTAACTTATTAAACTATATTCTTTTACTTGCTGACATAGTTACCTTATTGACTTATATTAAGCTATTCAATATACTATTAAGGATGAAAAAAGATATCAAAAAGACAATAAACAAGCTTTTAACCGCATCAATTGTACTTAGCGTTTTGTTTGTTATAGGAATACCCGGGATTATAATATCCGCTGAAAATCTTGAGAGTAGCAAGTTTGCCGCTTTCACCCTTGCATTATCTATCGCCTCGGTCGCCGCAGGGTTTTATGTCGCGCCGATACTTTGGATACAATTTGGTGAATACAAGAAAAAACAAAATATAATTATTTCCGTTGAAGCGGACGCAATAAGAGATATTTCCGCTTTGGCCTCGCTTTACGGCATGAAAGCGGGCACAATGAAGAATTTAATTTTAACCCTTATTCAAAAACGATACATAACGGATTACCTTTTAAACGAAGACGGCACAAAAATAGTTCCAAATAATCTAAAACAGGAAATTATCGAGGAAAAGCTTCGCAAGAACTTAAAAAGAGTTCACAGGTGCGCCTTTTGCGGGGCGAATGTCGTATATGAGGGGCTTCAAACCACTTGCCCGTATTGCGGCAACCTTTTAGGCGAAACGCCAAAAGATTAATTTTAAAATTCTATTAATTCCTTTATTTTTTAAGATATATTAAATACTCAATATTTTTAGCTTCAACCAGCGGAGCTTCCACAGTTCCTTTTACCGTAAAACCCAAAGCGGCGGCAAAGTTTTTTATCTTATCCACAGCGAAAAGCCTTTGATTTTCATCCTTTACTATGCCGTGCTTGTTTATGCCCGATTTTCCAACCTCAAACTGAGGTTTAATAAGCAATACCGCCTCTCCGCTTTCTTTAAGCAATCCATAAATTGCGGGCATGACCAAAGTTAAGGAAATAAAACTTAAATCCGCGCAAAGAAAATCAAATTCTCCAAGATTGTAATTGAGCAGCTCCCTTGCGTTAGCGCGCAAAAACCTTACTTTACCGCTATTTAAAATGTCAGAGTCAAGAGCGCACTCCCCGACATCCACGCCAAGCACGCTTTTTGCGCCGTGGCGAAGAAGACAATCCGTAAACCCTCCGTTAGAGCAACCTAGGTCAATGCAAGACAGCCCTTCAACCATGATATTGAAATGCTTTATCGCCTTTTCAAGCTTGGCTCCGCCCGCTGAAGCAAAAGATTCCACTTTCATTATCTCAATGTTCGCGCCGTCAGGCACTTCAAAAGCGCAGGTAAAAATAATTTTACCGTCAACCCTCACATGACCGCTTTTAATCAACGATTGGGCATATGTTCTTGATTTCAATTTGTTTGTTTCAAAAATATAACTGTCAAGCCTCATATGCTTTTATTATCTTTTCGGCAAGAGATTTCGCGTTAAGCCCCAGATTATTTTCCATCTCCTCAATCGACGCCTGCTTTTGCAACGGGTCTTCCACCGATACGGTAAGAAGTTTCCCTTTTAAATTTTCTTTATTATACAAAGCTATTATAGATTGTCCGAAACCGCCGTTTTCTATGCCGTCCTCAATTGTTACCACCATGCCTTGTTCCGCTGCTTTTTTAACGGCTTTTACATCAATCGGCTTTATGAATAAGGCGTTTACAACCTGCGCCCTTATCCCTTTTTGCCTTAACAGTTCATACGCTTCAACAGCCAGTCTGTATGTTCTTGCGCCCGTTGTGAAAATCGTGATATCTGCACTATCGGGAGTATACTCCCATTCCCCGACTGCGATTTTACCTACATGCTCAGCCGTATCCTCTACATATTTCGGATAGCAAACGGCTAAAGGTTTATCAAACTTTGCTGCGAATTCAACAAGCATTTTAAGCTCTGTTTTGCTCTTTGGTGCGGCAACGGTCATATTCGGCATTGAAAGAAGATAACTGTAAGCATAAAAGCCCTGATGCGTTTCGCCGTCATAGTCAACGGCTCCCGTATGGTCCACAAAGAGCCTTACGGGGCGCTCATCTAGGCAGACATCGACAATCAGCTGGTCGTATGCTCTTTGCAAAAAGGTTGAATATATGGCAACAAACGGCTTGTAGCCCGATTTTGCAAGCGCCGCCGCAAAAGTCACGGCATGGGCTTCGCAAATTCCTGCGTCAAAGAATCTCTCGGGGTAGTTTTTAGAAAAATCCAAAAGCCCTACTCCGCCGGTCATCGCCGCGGTAATCGCAGCAATCTTATCGTCTTTTACCGCAAGTTCCGTCAACGCTTTGCCGAAAACACTTGAATAGGTTTCTCTTAACGCAACGCCCACGCTATGGAATTTTTCGGGATGTTTTACGGAAGGCGCATAGCCTTTTCCTTTTTCAGTAACCGCCCTTAAAGCCACGGGGCCGTCGTTGTCTTTCGCCTTTTTGAAGATATCGAAAAGTTTTGAAAAATCGTGCCCGTCCGCGCTGCCGAGATATTCAATGCCTAAAGATGAGAAAAATTTACCAAGCCTTTCATCCGACGAAGTAAGCTCCGCCCCCGTGCTGGATATGGTCATTCCGTTATCGTTTAAAACTATAATTACTTTATCTTTTCTTCTCGATATGTCGCAAAGCGCTTCAAAAGTCTGACCGCAAAGGAAAGAGCCGTCGCCTATAACCGCGACGATTTCATAACTTTCACCGCTTAACTCTCTTGCTTTAGCAAGACCGGAGCAAAGCGAAAGCGATGTTGAAGCGTGACCCGTGCTGAAAAGGTCATATACGCTTTCAGAAACTTTAGGAAATCCCGAAACACCGTTTGAGCGCCTTAAATTTTTAAACTCGTTTAATCTGCCCGTTAAAATTTTATGGGTGTAGCACTGGTGGCCCACATCAAAAACAATTTTATCTTTTTCAATGTCAAAACAGCCGTATAAAGCGACGGTCAGTTCCACTACGCCGAGGTTTGAAGCAAGATGCCCGCCGTTTTTCAGGCAAGCGTCGATTATTTCCTTTCTTATCTCATCCGCGACGGCGTGAAGCTCGTTTATATTTAAATGTTTTAGCACTTTATAATCTATCATTTCTTCTTTTTTGCTTTCCTTTCATCTTTGGAAAAAGCGGCCAGTATTTTTGCAACGAAAAAGACCAGTTCCCTTGAGTTGTTTATAGCCACATTTTTAAGGGCGGCTTTACCGCCTATCGTTATAGCCGCGACAATGCTGGATATTAAAATCGTCAGCAACTGCTGGCTTGAATTTGGCATGAGCTTTAATATAGCCAATACAATAACAACCGAGCAGGCACCGGACACTATGCCGAAAATATCGCCCAAAACATCGCAACAAATGTTTGCTACTTTCTCGGCGTTTTTTACAAGTTTTATAGCCGTTTTTGCGCCGTAAACTTTTCTTGACGCCATAGAAAGCAGCGGAGCCAAATCGCATGAGGTTACCGCGACTCCTATCGCGTCAAACATGATTGAGGCAAGTATCAAAAACAAAAGCAATATTATTATGATTATGATATTGTCAAGTGAGCCTGTAAGCTCGCTTAAAAAACTGAAAAACGCCGCCAGGAAAAAACTGATAATGGCAATTTTTAAAAACCAGAGGTCCCTCTTTTTTAAATGTTTCTTTTCTTCTTTACCGTTGGATTCTTTTTTGTCCGACGAAAACTCAACTTGATTTTCGGTTAAATCAAGCTGCTCCTCCGCGCTTGCCGCAGGAGTTTCAATAGGTGATTTAGCTTGCTTTTTCTTGGCCTTTTTCTTATTTTCGTCCGACAATTTAGCCTCTATAACAAAACACGGCAAAATAAGCCGTGTCAAATGCAACCGAAGTTTATATGGTGGTATCACTTGAGTAAACTTTGTGTCATAGGTCCGGTCGGATTTCCCCTTCGCGGAAACTTTTCGTCGCCGAAAAGAAGTTTCCTATTATACCGCGAATCGCCGGGTTACCCTTGGCGCCACCGGATAGCCACTTAGAGCACACTGTAATCCCCAAGCGAACTCTTTCGAGCAGTCTAGAAGTTTTCCTTGGCAGACTGCCACTGTCCTTAGCCTCTTTTGCAGAAACAGTTTCATCAGGCGATCGCCTTGTTGCGTCGGCCAACGCAGCGCGGCGTAGTTCCCAAATCCACTGCCCCCACTCAAGGCAGGCTACACTGTACACAGCGCATATGCACCGCATAGCAGGTTTAATCCTGTTCAGTAGCCTAAGCTACCAAGACAGGTCTCCGCGATACCTGGGTCGGTGTTCGCATGCCGTTGCGAGCCGCCCAAATATCTTAACTTTCAGCAACAGCCCGAGTTTGGGCAACTCAAGCCATCACCAAAAGCTTCATCGATATGCCCGTCGACGATATTTTACCCCCGTCTTCGGAGCAGCGCAGTCTGACTAGAATACTGCACCACCATATATATTTAGTATTATACACATTTATGCAAAAAAGTCAAGTTAAAGAGGGTTCGTCAAAGCATATATGTGTGGTAAATAACGGTTAAATCCTCAAATTCATCGGCATTTGGTTTATGCTCTTCAATATATAATTTTGCCAACTTTTCCGCTTTTTTTATAACTTCGTCGGTTAGCCCAAAACCCTCCGTTCCGCTCTGCTTTTGTCCGAAAAGCTCGCCGCTTCCTCTCATCTCAAAATCTTTTTGGGCAATCTCCGCCCCGTCATAGGATTGTTTTAAAATACCAAGTCTTTTAATTGAGTTTTCCCCCGCGTTTTCGGATAGGCATAAATAGCACCAAGCAGTCTCGCCGTTACGCCCGACCCTACCCCTAAGCTGGTGCAGCGTGGACAGCCCGAAGCGGTCGGCAGATAAAACAGCCATAATTGAGGCGTCTTGCACATCTATTCCTACCTCAACCACGCTGGTTGATACAACAGCTTTCACTTGCCCGTCTTTAAATTTTTTAAGCGCCTTGTTTTTGTCTTCATCGCTCATTTTGCCGTGCATGATGGCAAAACCTATATCTTTAAAAGCCCCTTTCTTTAGTTCCTTTGATAGCTTTTCGACAGAGTAAAGTTCCACTCCTTCGCTGTCGTATAGGCGCGGACAAATTATATATGCCTTTTTGCCTCTTTTGATTTCCTCTGCTATATAATTTAGCATATCATTAACTTTTGAGTGCGGAACAAGATGCGTACTTACGTTTCTGCCATTGCCAATCGGTTTTAAATTGCTTAGTGAAATAAAACCCAGACCCGACAGGGCAACGGTTCTTGGTATAGGCGTAGCGCTTAGAGAAAGAGCGTCCGCGCCTCCGCAAAGCTTTATAAGCCGCCCTTTTTGCGCCACGCCAAATCTTTGCTGTTCGTCGATTATAACAAGCGAAAGATTTTGGGGATTAATATTATCCAAAAGCAAGGCATGCGTTCCTATGTATAGCGCAGGCGTTCCGCTGTTTAATTCATTTACGATTTCATATTTGTTTTCCGTTTCCGAAGTGATAAGTCTGCAACTAAAGCCAAGTTTACCAAGATATTCCTTTGCGATAATGTCGTGCTGCTCTGCCAATATGGAAGTCGGGGCAAGCAAAGCCGCCTGATAGCCTGAGTTTAGCGCAAGAGCCGCCGCAATTAAGGCGCAAGCTGTTTTTCCCGAACCGACATCGCCGCAAATAAGCCTGTTCATGTATCTTGACGATTTCAAATCGCAAGCAATGTCATATGCGGCTTCTTTTTGCGACAGGGTCAGTTCAAACTCAAAAGCCGAACAAAAGCGGTTTAATTCATCATCTGTAAATGAATATTTCTTTTCGCGGGCAAGGCCCGAGTTTATGACCTCAAAAGCGGCTATTTGCCTTGCAGTTTGCTCTATTTTCAGCCTTTCTTTTGCCTTTAAACCCTCGTCAACGCTGCTAGGCATGTGAAGATTAAATAATGTTTCTTTATAAGTTTTAATGTCATGTTTTTTGCAAAATTCATCCGAAAAGAAACGAGGTCTTAGTTCAATATCGGAATTTAAAGCATTAAGTATTATATTTTTAAAAACTTTTTGAGATAGTATCCCTTTAAGCGGATATACCGGAGCCACTCCTTTTAAATGTTTGATTTTATCACAAGGCTCGAAATCGGGATTAATCAGATATCTAACCCCTTTATCGTCCGAGTTGATTTTACCGTAAAAAACAAAGCTCTCGCCAACCGAAAACTTGTTTTTTAACATCATCATGTTGAAAAAGTAGACGATAAAAGAGCCCTTCACGCTCTTAACTGTTAGAGAAAAATACTTTCTTTTAAAATTCGGGTCGGAAACTTTAGCGATTTCGCCTTTAATTAAACCATATTCGCCGCTGTCAAAATCCAAAACGCCGCCGCAAAAACCAAGGTCCACATACCTCGACGGCTCAAAATTTAAAAGCGCGGGTATATCCTCCACGCCCAAAAGCTCAAGCTTTTTGGCGGTGCTCTCGCCCACTCCTTTAATGTCGGTAAGTTTTTTCATTATTCCATTGAAATCAGATAGAAATAGTGCGGTTGTCCCCCAAAGTATGCCGCAAACTCAAGGTCGGGATAAGCGGCGTTAAGTTCCTCAAGTAAAGCGTTTGCCTCTTCCTCGCTCACCTGTTCGCCGTAGTAGAGCGTAATCATCTCAATGTTTTCGTCTATGGTTCTTCCTATCGTATCCTTTACCACTTTGTTTCTGTTGTCGCCTACGGCCACTATGCGCTTATCGTTTATGCCGATAATATCGTTTACTTTAACGGAAAAGCCGTTCATTCTCGTGTTTTTGACGGCATATGTTATCTCGGCAGTCTTTATGCGCTTAATGCTGTCGTTCATCGATTCGGTGTTTTGCTCAACCGTCGAGAATTTATCAAACGCGAGAGCGGCGGCAATGCCTTGCGGAATGTTCTTTGTGGGTATTACGGTAACGGTCGCGTCAGCAAGCTCTTTCGCTTGCTCTGCGGCAAGTATGATATTTGAGTTATTAGGAAGTATGAAAACATGATTGGCTTCGGTCTTTTTTATGGCGTTCAGAATGTCGTAAACGCTGGGATTCATGCTTTGACCGCCTTCCACCACAAAGTCGCAACCGAGGTCTTTAAAAATTCCGTCAAGCCCTTTACCGGCGGAAATGGCCACAAGGCCCATGGGCTTCTTCTCCTTGGGCTCCGCTTTTTTGGCCATTAACGCCCTGTGCTGCTCCAGCATATTTTCAATTTTAACGCCCGTCAGCTCACCCATCTTGAGCGCCGCCTTTAGCGCGGCGTCGGGAGTATTGGTGTGCACATGAACTTTGACAAGGTCAAGGTCGCCAAGGCAAAGCACACAGTCGCCCATCTTAAGCAGCGTGTCGCGAAGTTTGTCTATGTCGGCGAGAGTCGTTTTATCGTTCATGTTTGTTACGAAAAACTCGGTGCAGTAAGCAAAGGTGATGTTTTCGTAATCATTTGTTAAAAGCTCGGTTTCCTCGTCTTGCTTGTCCGTTTTTCCGAGCGCGGCGGGAGCCTCTACTGCCGCCATTTCCACGCCCATAAGAGCGTTGTAGAAACCTGTAAGTATAGTAAGAAGACCCATGCCGCCCGCGTCAACGACATTTGCCTTTTTTAATACGGGCAACATTTCGGGTGTTTTATATAAAATCTCTTTACCTGCTTGAAGGATTTGTGGGAAAAACTCCTCAAAATCCAGCGCCTTTCTTTTGGTAATCGAAGCCGCGACTTCGGCAATCACTCTGACAACGGTAAGTATCGTGCCTTCCTTTGGCTTGGTTACCGCGCTGTAGGCAATCTCGGTTCCCTGCACCAAAGCTTCGGCAAAATCCTTTGTCGTCATCGCGTCTTTGTCGGCAAGCACAACCGCAAAGCCCTTTAATATCTGCGATAAGATTACGCCCGAGTTTCCTCTCGCTCCCTTAAGAGCGCCCTTTGAAAACTCAACGGCAAGCTCCGACAATTTGTCCGATTGCACCGCGTTTACGCCTCTTAAGGCCGAATTGATGGTGAGGGACATATTGGTTCCCGTATCTCCGTCAGGGACGGGAAAAACGTTTAAGTCATCTATGGCAGAGCGGTTTAGGTCCAAATTCCTGACGCCGCCCGCAATCATCTTCTTAAAATCATCGCCGCGCAATGTATTCATCCTTTCCTCTTTAGACACGAATGCCAACAATGTTTATGTTGGCTGTTTTAACACGCATGCCGGTAAACGATTCGGCTGCGTAAGTAACCGCGCGTCTTAAAGACTCTTTTACAGCCTCTATATTTACACCCCTTTTCAAAATGGCAAAAACATCAATATAGATAAGGTTGTCTACGGTCGCAATCTTTACGCCTTTTCCATATATAGTTTTGCCCCAAAGTCTTCCGATATTATCAGAAAGCCTTCTCGAGACAAGCTCAACAACGCCGTAACATTCCGCGGCGGCTTGAGAGCATACCATCGCGACTGCCTCATCCGATATTGATATTTTTCCATATTTATTGGATGTTATCAAAGACATAGGTTACCTACAGCAGCAATTCTACAATATTCAGTATATTTTTGCAACTAATTCAATAATTTTACGCCATTTCACTTGCTAAAAATATGTTTTGATGATAAAATTCATTCGTTTGAAAATTCATTTGCTTAGCTATTAGGAGGATTATATAAATGTCTAGGGTATGCGCAATCTGCGGAAAAGGCCAAATGAGTGGTAACAAGGTAAGCCACAGCAACCGCAAGACCAGAAGAAGCTGGGCGGCCAATGTCCAAAAAATCAGAATCGTCACACCCACCGGCGGCGTAAAGAACGCTTATGTCTGCACAAGATGCATCAGAAGCGGCAAAGTTACCCGCGGTTAATAACACTGCCAATCATCATCCGTTCTTATCTTTAAAAATTTTAACATATGGCAACATATGTGGTAAAAAGCCTGCTAGCAATAGCAGGTTTTTTGCTTTATCAGATTTTCTCCAAATAAGAAAACTTTTTACCTCTTTTTGTGAAATTGAATTATAAATCAAAAAATTTGCTATATTATGCAGTTAACTTTTGTTTTATTGACTTATGCAGTTAATTTTGTTTTTACTCCCTATTTGTTTATTTTAGTTATTTTAATAAAGTATTTCGTTTATGAATAAAATCGTCAAATCGTCTTACATATAAAATAAAAAGTCACCTTATTTCGAATAGTAAATAATCTATAAAAAAGTCGCCCTATTTCGGATTGTGTTCGTCTATAAAAAGTCGCATTATTTAGAATAGTAAATCGTCTTACATAAAACAAATTATTATTTTTTATTATTATCCAATTTCTTATTATCCTGCCTTATATTTACCGTTTATCTATCCACTGTTACAAAAGTTTTTCGAATTCAGTAAATCGTCTTATTTTAAAATTGAATTTTATTATCCTACTTTAAATTTTAAATTATCCTACTATAAAATTTCTTATTATCCTGCCTTATATTTACCATTTATCTATCCGCCGTCTGCATTAAATTATAGAATTAAAATTAAGTCCGGCAATAACTTTTGAAATTTAAATTA
>JAAZIO010000089.1 GCA_012800805.1 Clostridiales bacterium
AAACTTAAGCTTT
Organism: Clostridiales bacterium; assembly: GCA_012800805.1. Taxonomy (GTDB): domain Bacteria; phylum Bacillota; class Clostridia; order Christensenellales; family CAG-917; genus JAAZIO01. Next base: position 14 of record JAAZIO010000089.1, read on the forward strand.
TCAAAATCTGGCACCTCGGGAAGAGTTTTACCCCACTCGGCGACATCCTTAAGCTCGGGGATGCTGTTTTTCGCGTAGTCGTATTTTTTGGAAAAATCAAGCGGAACGGAGTAATCGTTTTTCTCTTTCGCTCCGTTCGTCTTAATATTCGGGATATCTTCGATTGGATTCTGATTTATCGAAAAACGGTTCTTTTCGCTCTCTTGAATTGCCTTTTCTATTCCGGCGGGAGGAGTTGGCGGAGCGTATTTGTCCTTTGCCTCCCTCTCTTTCATGTATTTGCTGTAAGCGTCCTCGTTGAATTCGGGAGAAAAAATCAAACGCCTTAGGTTATTGTCATACTGCCGTGGAGCGGGCTGAGGAGCGATGGGCGGAGTAGCCACGCTCGCCTGCTTTTGAACCTCAGGCTTAACCATATACTGCCTTGCGTCAAACACTCCCTTTTTCTCATCTTCGATATGGGCATATTTGTTTGGGAATAGAGGCGCATAGCCATCCGCGCCTTTGTTGCGCTTTTCGTCGCTTTCGCTCTCCTTTGCGCTTACATCAATCGAATACTGTTTTACCTTACCGGCCGCCGTCGCCGCAAAATCGGTTAAAGCGGGCTCTCTGGCGGGCGTGATTTTAGCCGCCATGCGCTCCTTTGAAAAAAGCTTTCTTCCGCGGGACCCAACCGAAAAACCCTCGCCCTTTTTTATCAAGGGAATCAAGGCGATTATGCCAAGCGCAAAAAACGCGATACACGAAACCACCAAAGCGCCAGTGGTTGTTATTACTTTCATTAACGGATATGACAACACGCCGAACAGGGCACCGCCTGCGGTATTTCCCGTTTGAAAACAAAGCTTAAGGTAGGAAAGATAATCGCTGCTCTTTAAGAGCATCTCGCCCGATGTGAAAATCTGAAGCGCGTAAACGCCAAGGAAAAACAAAGCTAAAAGCAGAGCGGCAAATTTACCGCTTGCTGTTATTCTCCATTTAAAGAGTATCGCGGCGCTGATAACTATACCGCAAAATAGATAGGCGTATACGGCAAGCCCAAAGACGCCGGTCAAAAATACCTGAACCATCTGCCCTACGCCGCCGAAAGCCCCGAAGCACGAAATAAGGCCAAAAAGGGCGACAAGCAAAACCAGCATGCCGCCTGCTATCCTGTTTAAAGTGCTTTCGGAAAAGTTTTTGTTCATTTTATCTCCCTGAAACTACATTATAACATAAACGGGGCGTAAATCAACAGCTACTCGTTTTTAAAATCGCTAAGCTCATAGCCCTTTTTCAGAGATTTGCCGTATTGCCTTTTAAAATTCTCTTCATTTTTGTCTATGTAAATCTTAAAAAGCTCCTCCGAAGTCATGCCCATATCAAGGCACATCCCGATAAAGAAATGGAGGATATCCACAAGTTCTTCTTTGACCGCGGCTTCGTTGACCTCTTTTGGGTTTTTCCACCACTTCCAGTTGATTTCGTTAAGCAACTCAGTCAGCTCGCTCAACACCGCAAGCGTCCTTTTTTGAAGCCACTCCTCTTTTGTAAAGCCCTCAAGATGACGGTTTTTCTTTACATCCTCATCGAATTTATGCTGAAGCTCAAAAATAATGTCAAGTTTATCCATAATTTTTCCTTTGAATTTCCTTGCCAAATCGCCTTTAAATTTTAAATTTTATTAGTTAAATATAGCTTATAATAACTCTTCAAAAGGCTGTTCGGCATTTCCATATAGTCGCTTTTCGGGCATTAAAATTTATGTTGAAATTTGCCTTAGTCGTAATTGTTAATTTTTCAGTATGTCAAGCACATTTACGGCTTTTCCGCCGCTGACATAGCTTGCGGCCGCCTTATCAAAGTCAAATATATACCTTGCCGCCTCCATAATATCGTCTTTTGTCAACGCCTCGATGTCGGCAACTTTTTTATCCATATCGAAAAGCTTGCCGCAAAGCAGGGCGAATTTCCCGTAAGCTCTCATCATGGCTACCGTGCTTTCCTGCCCCAAAACAAGGCCTGTAGCAAGCTGTTCTTTTCCCTTTTTAAGCTCGGCGTCGGTTATGCCTTTATCCAGCAGCAAAAGAATTTCATCCTTTATAGCGTGAACGGCTTTCTCAACGCTTTCGTTGTTTGTCGCTACATAAATGACAAAAACGCCCTCTTTAAGATAGTAAGAGGGGTAAGCGTAGATTGTATAGCAAAGCCCCAGCTGCTCCCTTACCCTTTGGAAAAGGCGTGAACTCATCTCCATGCCGAACACGTTGGCTAAAAGGTCTACTGCGCTCTCAAGCTTGTGCTCAAGCGCAACAGAGGGAAAGGCTATTCCAATATGCGTTTGCGCAATATCCTTTTTTGAAGAGACAAAGACATTGTTAGGGACGGCGGCGGGGACGAATTCTATTTCAAAAGGCGAGCTGACCTTAGTTTCAAAATAACTTTCGACCAGCTTTTTTGCGTCCTCAAACGAGATATCGCCCGCAACCGACACAACCGTGTTTTGCGTTGTATAAAACCTTTCTTTATAAGAAAAAAGGCTGTCGGGCGTCATATTGTTAAGGCTCTCTTTTGTGCCCAAAATGGTTTTCCCTAAGGGGTGAGAACCGAAAAACGCGCTTCCCAGCTTTTCCAGGCAGACATCGTCGGGAGTATCCTCGCTCTCGGCTATCTCCTCAAGCACCACTCGTCTTTCTTTTTCAAGTTCCTCGCTTAAAAATGTGGGATTATGATATATATCGGAAAGTATTTCAAAGCACTTGTCCGCGTGGGATTTCAAAGAAACGGTATAAAAACAAGTATATTGCTTTGTGGTAAAAGCGTTGATTTTAGCGCCTATACTGTCGATTTCGGAAACTATGTCAAAAGCGGTGCGGGTTTTTGTCCCTTTAAACACCATGTGTTCTATAAAGTGCGAAATGCCGCTGTTTTCCATGTTCTCATGCACGCATCCCGCCCCTACATTTATACCGATAGCTACCGAACGAACTGCGCTGTTTGGCGCGTAAACAAGTTTCAAACCGCTGGGAAATTCATATAATTTGTTCATGTGTTGATTATAACACATTAAACACGCTCCGTAAACATAATTTAATTGTATGAGGGAACGTCAATTTACCGTTATTGTTACGAATTTTGCAATAATATTGGTTTTATCGCTGCTGCTTGTAAGCACTCTATACACCAACGCCAACGCCACTTTCAGGGAAACCGACAACGCAATTTATACGGGAAACAAGGAATCAAACAAGGTTACCCTGATGATAAATGTTTATTGGGGCACCGAATACATAGAGCCGATGATGGAGCTTATAAAAGAAAACGGCTTTACCACAACTTTCTTTATTGGCGGAAAATGGGCGGAATCAAACGCCACTTTGCTTAAAAAGATGGCGGAGGAAGGATTTGAAATAGCAAACCACGGATACCTGCACCGTGACCACTCCAAACTCAACTACAGCGCAAACCGTGAGGAAATACTTATAACCGAGCGCCTTATTAAAGCCAGCACGGGGGTGGACCCCGCAAAACTGTTCGCCCCGCCCTCGGGCGCCAGAGGAAAGACGATGTTTGAAGTTTGCGACGAGCTGGGATATAAAGTAATCATGTGGACTAGAGATACCATCGACTGGCGCGACCACGACGCCGGCATAATATATGATAGAGCGGTCAAAAACATGGCGGGCGGCGACCTCATTTTGATGCACCCGACAAAGGAAACGCTGGAAGCCCTTCCCAACATCTTAAAATACATAAAAGATAACGGCTTTGTTTTGACCACGGTTTCAGACACGATATCTCAAAACTCGCAATAAAATGCTTTATAAAAAATGCGATGAGCTATATTTAAATACAGACCTAAAAGATTTCAATTTAATCAAATGTGAACTGAAAAAACCTTAAACTGAAACCGTAAGCCGATAGCTTTAGTCAAAAATTAAATACGAGCTTTTAATATATTAATGAAAAATACGGCATTTAATAATTATTGAAAGAGACGAGCATTTGATAATTATTGAAAGAGACAAGCATTTGATAATTATTGAAAGAGACAAGCATTTATTAAATTATTCAAAAATTAAACAGATTAAAAAATTATAACATGATATAAAGCAAATTAAAAACGCGCCCAAGGCGCGTTTATTTACTTATTGTCTCCTTTGCTTGTTAAAATTGTTGTTCCTCTGCTTTTTTGCTTTTCTGCATTGAGGGCAGCGAACGGGTTCGTTCTCAAAGCCTTTTTCCTTATAGAACTGTTGCTCCCCTTCCGTAAAGACAAAGCTTGCGCCACAGTCCTTGCAGATGATCGTCTTGTCCGGCATAAGACGGAATCCTCCTTTTTAGTAGTCGATATAATAGGATTTCGCTCTTATGCGGGCTACATTCTATTATATACACAATATTAAAGCTTTTTTAATAGACTGTCAAGCGAAATCCCAAAGGCGATAACGCAATAAAACGCCCATTATTTTCATCTAAATTTAGTTTTTATATACGATTTCTTGGTCGGGAAAATATTAGATATAAAGATTTTTGTTATTTAAGCCTTTTAAATTTAATCAATAATTAATTGAATTATAGTCATCATTTTATTAATGTCTTTAAACTCTATCTAATAAATAAAAGCGGCAATTGGGTTATTATTTAAATTGCCGTGACAAATATTTAAAGCTTTAGGTTTATATATTCATAAATAAAACAGCCCGCAGACGCGGGCTTAAATTATGCGAATATCTTAAGTTTTCCGCTGACGATTTTGCCGTTTAAAGCTCTTGCGTCAAATACCTCTCCGTCAATTTGTATCATGCCTTGGTCAAGGATTTCAATCTTTGCCGAGTCCGCCCTATAGGTTTCCGTGCAGGGAAGCCCTATATGCTTGCCCCTTAAGAATTTAAGCAAAACGCCGAGAATCTTTCTTTTTTTCATCTCGTTTATAACCACTACATCAAGCTTGCCGTCAAAGGGGTCCGAGTGGGGCGCGATAGGCATACCTCCGCCGATATACTGACCGTTTGCCATGCAGATAATGAAAACATTCTTTTCTATCGTCTTGCCGTCAACGGTCAGGCGAAGCCTATGGAATTTATAGTGAAGCAGGACATCAAAAAGAGCGGCGTAATATTTCATCTTTCCTTTAAACGCTTTCATTGTGGCGTAGCGGTTTAAAGTATCCACGTCAAGGCCCGCGCCGCAGCAGTTAATGCATCTTTTGTTGTCAAGCTGAATATAGTCGGTGTATTGCTCTTTTCCGTCAAGTATTTTCTTTAAAGCCTCAAGAGGTTTTTGGGGAATCTTGAGCGCTCTTGCAAAATCGTTGCCCGTTCCGCAGGGGATTAAACCGATTGTAACGTTTTCAAAATTTTCTATACCGTTCAATACTTCGCTGAAAGTTCCGTCGCCGCCCATGACAAGAAGCTTCGTGCCGGGGATAAGACTCAGCTCTCTTGCAAGGTCTATAGCGTGCGTGGCGTATGTCGTGGGGTGCGCCACATAGGAAATTCCCCTTTTATCCAACTCCGCGGCAATCTGCTTAAATGCTTTTTCGCCGTTGCCTTTTGCGGAATTGGGATTGTAAATAATATCAAACATATGTTTATTCTCCTTTTATCTCTCCAAGCGACATTATAAACAATGTATCATGCTATGTAAAGCCAATGACAAAAAAAAGGAAGAAAACTTGCCATTATTTAACGCTATTTTAACCGCATAAAGCCCCCTTATTATCGCAAAATAATAATACAACACGCCGAAAGGCGATTTTTGGAGGAGTTATGCGCAGTTCTATCAAGTCCGGTAGCAAATCCACAAAAGGATGCTCTGGCTGCGGCAGCGGCAAGAGCGTTAAATCCGGCAGCCGCTCGACTCAAGTCAAATCTAAGAACGCCTAAAGTCTACTAACGCCATATCAGTAGATTTTATGGCTCTTGACGAGTAAAGGTCCGTCTTAATTGACGGACTTTTACTTTATGATTATTGTAATTATTATTTGATTTTATAATTTATAATTATAAATTAAGGCGTATTTATTGATTATTTACACAGCAGTTGATAAAATTAAAAAATGAATTGTCTAACGGTTAAAAATTTATCTAAGTCTTTTGGTTCAAACAAAGCGGTTGACGGTATAAGCTTCACCGTGCCAAGCGGCTCGTTCTTTGCTTTCCTTGGTCAAAACGGCGCGGGCAAAAGCACCACAATCAATATGCTGATAGGCCTGCTTCAAAAAGACGGCGGCGAAATCATATATGAAGGCGAAAAAGGTGTTGAGGATTTTAAAAAAGAAATCGGCGTGGTTTTCCAAAACAATGTGTTTGACGACCAGCTTAGAGTAAAAGAAAATCTTGAGCTTTACGCTGCTCTATATTATCCCGAAAAAACAAAAAGAAAAGAATGCTATAATGAAATCATAGGGTTGCTTGATTTGAAAGAGCTTGAAAAAAGAAGGTTCGGTCATCTCTCGGGCGGACAAAAAAGAAAGGTCGAGATTGCAAGGGCGCTGCTCCCCTCCCCAAAAATCCTATTTCTGGACGAACCTACGACAGGCCTTGACCCTAAAACCAGAAAAGAGGTATGGGCGTTTTTGCACGGCATCAAAAGAAAAACGGGCGCCACGCTGTTTTTAACCACTCACTATATGGAAGAGGCGGCGGACGCCGATAAGATTGTTATAATCCATAAAGGCAAAAAAATTTGCGAGGGCAGCCCGTCTGAGCTTAAATCGCAGTATTCCAGCGACAAGCTTTTCATACAGCCAAAGAGCGAATCGAATTTTGTAGCGGCTTTAAGCAAGCTTTACATTCCCTTTGATAAATCCGCAGATAATTATATAATCGCGGTTGAGAGCGTGGAGCAATCCATAGATATACTTAACGCCGTAAAAGACCACATCCGTTTTTAC
>JAAZIO010000090.1 GCA_012800805.1 Clostridiales bacterium
AAGAAATACATCTTTGCCATAATTCTCTCGCCTGTCGGAAGCTACTACGCAAACGGACTAGAGCCCGTCAAAATTTATGTCGAAGACACTCTCACAAGAGCTTCGCAAGGAGGCACGGGCGAAGCTAAATGCCTTGGCAACTATGCGGCAAGCCTACTTGCGGCGGAAAAAGCCAAAAAGCTCGGCTATGAGCAGGTGCTTTGGCTTGACGGAGCGGAAAAGAAGTATGTCGAGGAAGTCGGCTCAATGAATATGTTCTTTGTGATCGACGGAACGGTTGTCACGCCCATGCTTGACGGCTCGATTCTTCCCGGCATAACAAGAGACTCGGTCATTAAGATTTTGAAAGAAAACGGCTATAAGGTTGAAGAGCGCCATGTGTCGCTTGAGGAGGTTTTGAAAGCTAACGAAAAGGGAACGCTTACCGAGGCTTTCGGAACGGGAACGGCTGCGGTAATTTCACCCGTAGGCTTAATCGGCTACAAAGACCAAAAATTCACGGTAGGCGACGGAAACATGGGCAAGATTTCAGCCTGGCTGTATGACACCCTCACGGGTATACAGACCGGCAGACTTCCCGACCCCTACGGCTGGGTATACAAGGTTAATTAATGGCGGGAAAAAAAGAAGACAAAAGAGCTTTCGACGCTGCGCTTGACTATCTTACGCGCAGCGCCCGCTCTTTTAAGGAAGTAAAAGAAAAGCTTTATCAAAAAGGGTATAATAAGAGCGAAGTCGACGAGACTATGGAAAAGCTCACGGACTATCGCTTTGTCAACGACGAACAATACGTCAAATATTTTTTGGATTTATACGGCAATCAATACGGCAGAGCAAAAATTATTTATAAGCTTACCTTGGAAAAAGGCATAAACAAGGAGATAGCGGAAACGCTGGTCTATGAGTGTCTTTCCGACGAGAAAGAGCTTGAAAAGGCCGTGTCTCAGGCAAAAAAATATGCCGAAAGAAAAAAGATAAGCGATAAAAAGGACGCGCATAAAATAGGCGCATATCTTTATTCCCGTGGGTTTGAGTGGGATATAATTAAGAAATCATTGACAAAGATTAATATGCCGGAGGAAGAGTATACCCCGTGAAAAGCGATTTTCTGCAAAGTTTTAAAATCGGCCATTATACGGACGAAATCAAAAAGACAGGCGTCACTGTAATTTTGTCGGAAAAGGGCGCGACGGGCGGCGTAAGCATCAGGGGAGCCGCTCCCGCCACAAGGGAAACCGACCTTTTGGACCCGCAAAAAACGGTTGACAAGGTAAACGCCGTCGTTCTATCCGGTGGAAGCGCGTTCGGCCTTGAAGCCTCATCGGGCGTTATGGAATATCTGTTTGAAAAGGGCTTTGGTTTTAACGCGGGAAAATACAACGTGCCGATAGTTTGCGGAGCTTCAATTTATGACCTTGAGTTTGGAAGCTTCGGCTATCCCGACAAAACAGCAGGATACAAAGCCGCGAGCTCGGCAGAGGTCGGCAACTTCGTAACGGGACAGGTTGGCGCGGGAATAGGCGCAACCTGCGGCAAAATCCTTGGCATGTCGCACGCAAGCAGGGGAGGTATAGGCGTAAAGACCGCAAAGATGAGAGGCGTTGAAATAGCGGTGATTGTTGTCGTAAACCCGCTTGGCGACGTGGTGAGGGGCGAAGAAATCTTAGCGGGCACTAAACTTATGGGAAAGTTCATAGGCTCGGCTAAAGCTATAAGCAAAGTTAGCGGCTTTAAGATGCAAAACACCACGATAGGCTGTATTCTCACAAACGCCAAGCTAAGTAAAGCTCAGGCCTGCCAGCTTGCTGATGTCGCCCACGATGGTTTCGCAAGAGCCATCGACCCCTCTCATACGATTTACGACGGCGACGCAATGTTTACTTTGGCATCGGGCGAAAAGAGCGTGGACTTTATTAAACTTTGCGCCGTGATACCAAGGCTTACGGCCGAAGCCATATATTCCATATATGAGGGGATGAAATCACCCGAGGAGCTTTTCCCCGAGGAAGAGGAATAATTATGGATAACACCAAAAAAAGATATATAGAAAGAGAGGACTTACGCCCTCTCTTTTTGCCTTTAAAAAGAGACTGCAATAAAGGCGACAACGGTAGGCTGATAATAGTCGGCGGAAGCAAAAACTATGTCGGCGCGCCTTTGCTTGCCTCTTGCGGCGCCGCCGCTATGAGGACAGGCGCAGGAACAAGTATGCTTGCCGTCCCCGGGTTCCTTTTGGAGCCACTTTATCAAAGAATAATATTTAGCGGACTGTATCCTTTGAGCGAAAGGGACGGAAACATAGTGTTTAATGCAAGCGAATTTGACGAAATCATAAAAGGCGCGACAGCGTTTGCAATAGGCATGGGCATGGCAAAAGGGGAAGCCGATAAAATTGTAAGTCATATTTATGAAAACACCGCCTTAGCTTTCGTTCTTGACGCCGACGGGCTGAGGACGGGCGCAAACGCAAAAGACAAATACTCTTTCAGGGCGGTATTCACCCCTCACCCCAAAGAGTTTTCTTTCATTGCGGGTGTCAGCGTTCAGGATATTTTAAGCAGCCCCGAGGAGATAGCAAAGAAATACGCCAAGGAAAAAGAGGTAATCCTGCTTTTAAAAGGAAGCGAGAGCATAATTACCGACGGCGAAAGGGTTTTATACAATAAAACGGGAAATCCAAGGCTTTCAAAGGGCGGCAGCGGCGATGTCCTATCGGGCGTAATCGGGGCGCTTCTTGCAAGAGGATTTGACCCGTTTATAAGCGCTGCGGCCGGCGCATACATTTGCGGCCTGGCGGCTGACCTTTCCACCGTCAACGAGTTTTCGCACCTCCCCACCGACACGGTTGACTTTATTCCCAAAGCCATAGATTTTATTTTGAAAAATTAGTAAAAAACACTTTACTTATTTAAAGCGATAAAGTATACTTAAACAAATCCCAAAAGCTTGGAGGGAATATGGCTTCTGTTGAAAAGCGCGATGAGCTTATTAATGAGTTGTTCGATACAATCTTAAGACTTGAGACGAGAGAAGATTGCGCAGCGCTTTTTGATGACCTTTTGACATACAACGAGCTTACGCAAATGGCTCAAAGGATAAGGGCGGCGAAGCTTTTGCTTGAGGGAAAAACCTACTCGCAAATAATTGCCGAAACCGAGATATCGTCCGCCACGCTCTCGAGAGTGTCAAGATGCGTTAACAGAGGAAGCGGCGGATACAGGAAGTTTGTAAACGCAAAAACAAAGAATAAAGAGGATATATGAACATTAACTGCCTAAAGAATGCCGAAAGGGCTTTGCTCCCCTTAAAGTGCTTGTATCTTGGCTACGGATACGGGGAGTATAAGCTCAGCAAATTCGAGGAATACGGCGTATATGCCGACAACCTCGACTTTTTGACATCGCAAAAGCTTGTGTCTTTCACCTCGCCAAACGGAAAGCTTCTTGCGCTTCGACCCGATGTAACCATATCGATTGTAAAAAACGCTCATTTGATGGCAAAGCCGCTTGAAAAGCTTTTTTACAACGAGAATGTATACAGGGTATCAAAAGACACAAACGAAATTAAAGAGATAAACCAAATAGGCATAGAGCAGCTTGGGGCTATCGATATATACTCAAAGGCCGAAATCGTTGAGCTTGCGCTAAAAAGTCTGAACATCCTAAGCCCCGACTATATGCTTGAGCTTTCGCATGTGGGCTTTATAGACGCTTTCTTTGACAGCTTCGGCGTCATGAACAAAAAGCTTAAAGCCGAGCTAAGCAAGCTCTTATACGCAAAAAACACCCATGACCTAGAAAGGCTTAAAGATAAATATCAAATCAGTCAAGAGGACTGCGAAAGGTTTAAAACGCTGGTGGGAATCAGCGGAAGAGCGGATAGGGAGCTGAAAAATCTTAAAGAGCTTGCAAATGACCAAAAAACTAAAGCAGCAATATCGGAGATTGAAAGCATTCTATCTGAAATAAGCTGCGGCGCAAACAGGGTTCAGCTTGACTTTTCGGTTAAATGCGCCCAAAACTACTACAACGGGCTTGTTCTGTCAGGTTATATAAGCGGCGTTCCCCGCGCGGTTTTATCGGGCGGCCAATACGACAGGCTTATTGAAAAGTTTTCAAAGGGAGCGGGAGCCATGGGCTTTGCCATTTACCTTGGCGAGCTTGAGAACCTGATAGAGGGCTTAAAGACATCACCCGACGCCCTCATACTTTATGGCGATGACATAAAAGGACTGTTTTTTGCGGCCGATAAACTTAGAGAGAGCGGGGCGAGGGTGCTTTGCGCAAAGACTATGCCCGAGGGCGAGAAGTTCGAAAAAGTCTTTAAATATGAAAACGGCTCTCTTACGGAGGTAACAAATGATTAACATCGCTATGCCAAAGGGCAGGCTTGGAGATAAAGTTGTAAATCTGATTGCAAAAAGCTACGGAACGGAAAAGTTCGGCGAGGACTCCCGTCAACTGGTCTTTAGCGACGAGGAAAAGGGAATCAGCTACTTTTGGGTTAAACCGCATGATGTGGCTATCTATGTCGAGCAGGGCGTAGCGGACG
>JAAZIO010000091.1 GCA_012800805.1 Clostridiales bacterium
CTTCAAAAGCTTTTTCGTCTTTTTGCAGATTTTCAAGCATTGCCGACAGCGGCTCAACGGTTACGGACTCGTCAAGAAGAGTCTGCATCTCAGCGTTATTCGGATAATAATTTTCAGTAGAGTTTACAATATAAGTTACATTTGATTTAGAAGTAAAGGCGAATGAATATTTTGAAGACTCGGAGCCTTTGCTTTGCGTTTTGTTCATGGCAATATAAGGCTCAACCTCTCTTGCGTTATCGCCCTCACCGACAACGACTTTCTCTCCCGCCAAAGCTTTTTCAATATAGAAATTCAATTCTTCTAAATTTTTATCATAATCTGCTTTGGTCTTGTTGTTGTTTACAATAAAACCGTTTGTGCCCGTGCCATCGGTCCAAATCACGGCTTCGAAGTTGCTCTCCGGAATACCGTTTTCATACATGAAGGCAACTATTAGGTTGGTGTAGTTATCAACAACGTTTATGATAAACTTTGCGTTGTTATCCATGTCGTAAAGCTCTTTGATGAAAGCTTTTGCAATAGCGATGTCGTCATGGAAACTCCATTTGTTTGTGTCTTCATTGACTCCCCCAATTCTGTAAGTGTTTTCGGGAAGAGCATCCCAGTCAAAGGTTTGCTTGCGCTCAAGGTATACAAAAGTGGGATGGTCTTTTTCGGCTGTGACATGCTTTGACATGAACATCGAAACAGGCATTGTTCCGTTAAGATAGGCGATTTCATAAGTTTGTGCCTTTATTTCCAGCTGTCCCGCATAAAAGCCGTCTTGTCCCGCAAAAGAGGCTTTGACAAAATACTTACCGTAATTGGGAACAGAGAAAGTAAAAGGCTCGCTCATATCGTTTACGGTGATTTCGCTGATAAGATTGTTTTTGTCATCGTTTGTGCCTTTATATATCTTATAAGACACATTTTCAATGTTGCCGAGAATAGCCGAGGAGTTTTCATTAAGCGAAACCTCAACGCTAAGCGACTCGCCAACTTGCTTGACGTCAACTACCGTTTTAAGTTCCAAATAGTTGTCGTCGTTACATGCAGTAAAGCCTATCAAAAGGCTTAGCGACATTAAAAAGCACAACAAAAATAATGTAAACTTCTTCATACTCACTCTTTAGTTTTATTTTTTGTTTTAATTTTATCAATATTTATTACAACATAAATATACAAAAAAAGGGAAAAACGGATTTAAAACGGCATGTTTGAATGTTTTTTTATTTATAAAATTGCATAATATCGAATTTTTTTAAAAAATAAAACCGCCATTTAGCGGTTTATATTTTTATAAATTAAATTTTACAACCATTTTTCCGTATGTTCTCGGCTCTTCTGACCACTCCTTAAAAGCCTTTTCGACATCCTCAAAGTCCAGCTTTTTTGTAATCAATCCATCCGTTACTATTACTTTGTTTGCTAGAAGATTAATAGCCGACGATATCTGGTTTGCGCCGTTTGCGACGCCTCTTATAGTTATCTCTTTCTTTAAAATGCTTACCATATCGGCCTCAAAAGAGGTGTTGCCGTTATAGTAGCCCGCAACTAAAATCGTGCTGCCCTCTTTTGCGTTTTCCAAAACTATTGAAAACGGGATGTCCCTTGGCTCGAAGATTGCGAAATCGCATAGTCTACCGCCCGTGATTTCGTTGAGCCTTTTGGGCAGGTCCTCTTTTTCGTAGTTTATGGTGTAATAAACGCCAAGGTCTTCGGCAAGGGAAAGCTTGTCGGATCTGTCGTCAACGAGAATGGGAACCATCTGATAATAAATTGCAAGCTGGGCGACAATGATTGAAAAAGTGGACGCTCCCGCAATTAAAATATAATCGCCCTTTTTAAAATCAAAGCTTTCAAAAACTTCGTTTCCGAGCGCGATATAGTCAACAAAAACAGCCTCGTCCGCTGTCACGCCTTCGGGCAGAGCGTATACATTGTCTTCGGGAACCACTATGAAATCGCTCAAAAAGCCGTCACGGTCTATGCCGAAAACGCCTTCGCAATAGGGCGCGCCGTTGTTTTTTGGGTTTCTTCCATTTAAGAACGGCGATACCACTACTCGCGCGCCCAGCTTGAAGCCGCTGTCCTCATCGGCTTCGCTGATAAAGCCCGCCGCCGAGTGTGCCGGGATAATGGGGTATTGCGCCCCTTTTACGCCCTTATAAAACATTAAATCCGTCTCCGATAAGGCGACGGCGCTAAGGCGCACTTTGATTTGTCCCGACGAGCGTCTGAGCCTTGTTTCATACTGCTCAAGCACGCCGGCTTCTTTGATTCTCCAAGCTTTCATGGTTACCCCTATTATTAGTCTATCATTTTATCGAATATAATGCAAGCGTTAGTAAAGCAGCCTTGAGCCGTCGGGCAACGTCAGCACGCTTCCGCAAAGAGACAAAATGGATTCCGCCTCAAACGGCATCGAATCGTCCGCGTATACATATATGCGTTTGCCGCGCCAGATTGTTCTGCAGTCTACGCTAAGGAGCCTTGTTTCAAACAGAGCGGATGCGATTTTCGGGTTAACCGTCA
>JAAZIO010000092.1 GCA_012800805.1 Clostridiales bacterium
CGGCCCGTCCACAAGGATATTTTTCGGCACTTTCAGCTCGCCCACCTTTGCCGCGACCTCAACTATCGCATGCATGCTTCTTCCCGACAGTATTACTTTTCTTCCATACTTGTCGGCAAGGTTAAGTATCTGCTGAACCCTGTAGTTACTTGAAGCGAATGTCGCAACTACGATACGCTTGTCACGGTTAGCCACGAAAATATTTTCAAGACCCTGCCCTACCGCCTTTTCGGATGTCGAGTGGCCCTTTCTTTCAACGTTTGTGGACTCTCCTAGCATGGCAAGGACGCCCCTTGCGCCGATTTCGGCTATCCTTTGAAGGTCGGTCAGTTTGCCGTCTATGGGCGTGGAGTCTATTTTATAGTCGCCTGTGTGGAAGACTACGCCAACAGGGGTCTCGATAGACAGCGCACACGCGCCCGCCATCGAGTGAGCGACCTTGATAAATTCCACATCAAAGCAACCAAGGCGCACCCTGTCGCCCTCTTTGACCGTAACAAGGTCCGCCTTTATTTTGCGCTCAATAAGTTTTCTTTCTAAAATTCCCAGTGTCAAAGCGGTTCCGAATACGGGAACCTGAACATCGTCCAATATGTATTGAAGTCCGCCGATGTGGTCTTCGTGACCGTGAGTTAAAAGTATGCCTTTAAGCTTTGAGACATTTTCTTTGATATATGTAATGTCCGGAATGATAGCATCGATTCCGGGGGTGTCTTCATCGGGAAAATCCACGCCGCAGTCGATGATGATGATATCTTCATCGAACTCAAGCGCGGTCATGTTCTTGCCTATTTCGCCGACTCCGCCCAAAAAAATGAGTTTTAATTGTTTTGACATTTAGCCTCCGTTTAATACTCTAAATTATACACGATAATGCAAAATTAAGCAATAAGAATACTCCCGCCTTAATTTTTATATTCCGCTAAAATGATTTTCAAAATGCCGTTTTTTAAACGGCTGAATTGAATATGGAACCGTATTTTTGCATATTTTTTGCCACATAGGCGTTGGTGCCGTAATAGCTCTCAAGCGTTCCGATATCCGACCAGTAGCTGTCGGTTTTATAGGCGTATATGCTCCCTACAAGCGTCGGGAAAAGGTTTTTTCCAAAGTCAAAAAAGCCGTCGGGAATAAGTTCTATAATATCGGGCTTCATTGCGTAAATGCCCGTGTTAACCGTCTTTATGGCGGAGCTTTCGGGCTTTTCCAAAAACTCGATTATTCTGCCGTCCGTGTCGGTTTTGACAACTCCAAATCCCTTGATGTCGTCAACCTCTTTAACGGCAAGGGTAGCTATTGCTCCTTTTTGTTTGTGGTAAAGAAAAAACTCTTTAAAATCAAGCTCGGTAAACGCGTCGCCCGAAACCACCAAAAAGTCTTCCGTCAAAAAATCTCGCGCGTTTTTTACGCCGCCCGCCGTGCCTAGAGGGCTTTCCTCCACATAGTATGAAATCTTTACGCCAAGCTCTTTTCCGTCGCCGAGGTGATTTTTTATGTCATCTCCCCGATATCCGAGTGTGATTGCGATATCGTAGAATCCGCACTCACGCAGCCTTAAAATAATGAATTCTATTATAGGCTTTGTTATTATGGATACCATCGGTTTCGGCATATTGTCGGTGAGTGGCTTAAGCCGCTCGCCTTTTCCGCCGGCAAGAATTACCGCTTTCATGATTTTAGTTTGAAAAGAAATGTAAAAACTATGCAATTTAGTTTACTTGCAAATTCAATTGATGTATAATCTTGCCATAAGAAATAGATATAATATTATCGGTATAATTTTTTAAATATTATTATGCCGCAATAAAACAAAGGAGTTTGCAAATGGCAAGAGTTTACAATTTCGCGGCGGGACCCGCAATGTTGCCCTTAGAGGTTCTCGAAGAAGCGCAAAAGAGCCTTACCGATTACAACGGCACAGGCATGTCGGTGATGGAATTTACCCATCGCGGTAAGAACTATGAATTTATCCACAACGAATGTATCGCGCTTATACGCGAACTTATGGGCGTGTCCGATGAATACGAAGTGCTTCTCCTGCAAGGCGGAGCAAGCATGCAGTTTGACGCTGTCCCGCTTAACCTGCTCACGACGGGAAAGGCTGACTATGTCGTTACCGGCAACTTTGCGCAGAAAGCCTACAAAGAAGCCAAAAAATACGGCGAGATAAACCTTGCAGGCTCATCTGAGGATAAAAACTTTACCTATATTCCCAAGTGCAAATTCAGCGATGATGCCGACTATGTCCACATCACAAGCAACAATACCATATTCGGCCTTCAGTGGAACGAGTTCCCCGACACCAAAGCTCCGCTTGTTTGCGATATGTCGTCAGACATCATGAGCAGAGAAATCGATGTAAACAAGTTTGGCGTCATTTACGCGGGCGCGCAAAAGAACTTAGGGCCCGCCGGTCTCACGGTTGTTATAGTTAGAAAGGACCTTCTTGGCAAACACCTTCCCATCTGCCCCACTATGCTCCGCTATGACATCCACGCCAAAAACAACAGCTTATACAACACTCCTCCTACATTTGCCATATATATGACTATGCTTAACCTGCGCTACATAAAAAAGCAGGGCGGCATAAAGGCTATAGAGCAAATCAACAGAGAAAAGGCCAATTTGCTCTATGACTTTATCGACAACTCCGACTTTTACTCCAACAATGTGGAAAAGAAAAACCGCTCGATAATGAACATTCCCTTCATCACTCCCAACCCCGACCTTGACGCCGCTTGCGTTAAAGGAGCAGAAGCAAGAGGGCTGGTTTCGCTTAAAGGCCACCGCTTGGTCGGCGGCTTGCGCGCGTCGATTTACAACGCCATGCCGATAGAGGGCGTTAAGGCGCTTGTCGATTACCTCAAAGAGTTTGAAAGAGAAAATAAATAAGGTGTGATATGATTAATGTAATCAAGCTTAACAAAATTTCCGATAAAGTTCTAGACATCTTAAAAGACAACTATAAGGTTGAAGAAAACATCGCAAACCCCGAGGCTGCGCTGGTCAGAAGCTTTTCCATGCACGAGTGGGAAGTTCCCGCCTCGCTTCTTTGCGTCGCCCGCGCAGGAGCCGGCGTAAACAACATTCCCTTTGACGCCTATCGCGAAAAAGGAATTGTAGTGTTCAATACGCCGGGAGCCAACGCCAACGCCGTTAAAGAGCTGGTTATCGCATCTATGCTCCTTGCCGCAAGAAACCTTGTCGGCGCTATCAAGTGGGCTAACGCTTTAACGGGCGACGATGTCGCAAAACAGGTCGAAAAAGGCAAAGGCCAGTTCGTGGGCACTGAAATCATGGGCAAGACGCTCGGCGTTTTGGGCCTTGGAGCAATCGGCAGAAAAGTAGCTCTTACAGCACTCGCCCTCGGCATGAAAGTTATCGGTTTTGACCCGTTCCTCTCGGATGCCGCAAAAGCGGAGCTTAAGGATGTAACGATTTACTCCGACATGAAAGATGTGATAAAAGAGAGCGACTTTATCAGCCTCCATATGCCCTATACGAAAGAAAACAAGGAACTTATAAACGCATCTTTGATTTCCGAAATGAAAGACGGGGTTATCATAATCAACGCAGCCCGCGGTGAGCTTGTTAATGTATCCGATATCAAAGCGGCAATAAACAGCGGCAAGGTGCGCAGCTATGTCGTTGACTTCCCCGACGCAAACTGCATAAACTCTGACGGCATTATCGCTATCCCCCATCTCGGCGCTTCCACGGAAGAGGCAGAGGATAACTGCGCGATAATGGCGGCCGAGGAAATAAAGGAGTTTATTGAAACAGGCAATATCTATAATTCCGTTAACTTCCCCACCGTAAAGGCAGAAAAGAGGTCTGCCCATCGCGCAACCGTCTTTGCAAACGCCTCCTTTAACTCTCCGCAAATAGTCGCGAAAGCCGACAGCAAAGGCATTGTTTACGCAATACTTGAGAGCGACACCGCCTTTGACAAGAGCGCGCTTGAGGCAATGGATGGCGTAATAAGAGCAAGAGTTATTTATTAAACAAAAAGGTAATATAATAAAAAGAGCCGAAATTCGGCTCTTTATTTTTATAAAAATTGCTTAAGTTCGCACGTTGTGATAAAATAATAAAAAATGGATTTAAACAGATTAAACAAAACTCCGATAAAAATAACCTTTATAATTCTGATCGTCATATTGCTGGCGCTCTCCATTCTTTGCGTCGTTACGCTGACTCAAACAATCGTTCATAATGTAACATACAACGGCGATTTGTATGTCGGAGCGTATTATACCTTTATCAGCTTCAAATTCTTTTCCGACGGCACATTTATCGGCGAAGCCAAAACCGTCAAAGGGATTGAATCTTTTACGGGCATTTACGAGTTATCGCACGATAAAGCTTACATTACGCTCAAATACAACCGTCCGACGGGCCCCATTGCCCCCTTTGTCAGCGAAGAGGTCGCCGACAACTTTATTCAAAGCATAAACGATTTGATGGACGAAAACGGTCAGACCACATTGATACGCGTCCAACAGGACAAATTCACCGTGTTCTCCCCCGACAGCACTATTTTGGGCAGCGTCGACAGCGGCGCCTACATCGGCTGCGCCATAGCTTTAAGCTATATGTTGGTAATGATATCTTTCATGTCCTTTATATTAATCAAATACCCGCTAAAAGCAAGAGTTAAAAAAGAAGTCGTTAAAATCACTTACGAAAAAGGCAAACTCATCATGAACGACTCAAAGAAAAAACAATAATAATTAATTTATTAACAATTCTTAAAGCAATAATAATTAATTTATTATCTTAAAAACTTAGCTTGAACAATTAA
>JAAZIO010000093.1 GCA_012800805.1 Clostridiales bacterium
CGTGCCCAAAATTCTTCCGCGGCGTTTGTTCATGTCGCCCATGATATCGCCAAGATAGCTGTCGGGTATGGTTATGACAACTTCCATTATCGGCTCAAGGAAGCAAGGGTCGGCTTTGGGAAGAGCCTCTTGGTAAGCCAGCTTTGCCGCCATGATAAAGGCTATTTCTTTTGAGTCTACGGGGTGGTATTTTCCGTCATATAGCGTAGCCTTAATATTTATGGTCGGATATCCCGCAAGCACGCCCGACTTAATTGCCTCCAAAAGTCCCTTTTCAACGGCCGGAATGAACTGGCGGGGAACCGCGCCGCCGACGATAGCGTCGACAAACTCAAAGTTTCCGTCAGCCGCGCCGGGCTCAAACCTTACCTGAACCACGCCGTATTGTCCCGCGCCGCCGGATTGTTTTTTGTGTTTGCCTTCGGCTTCCGCGGAGCGTCTTATGGTTTCGCGATAAGCTACTTTCGGGTCGGAAAGCTTTGCCTCCACGCCGAACTTATTCTTTACGCGCTTGCACATGATGTCAAGCTGCGCTTCGCCGAGCCCCGAGATTAATATATCGCCCGTTTCAACATTCTTTTCAACCTTGAATGTCATATCTTCCTCTTGCATCTTGATGAGGCCTTGTATAATCTTTTCCTCATCGCCCGATTCCGCAGCGCCAACGGCAAGTGAAAGGACGGGTTCGGGGAATTTGATTTGCTCATAAACTATGTTGTATGAAGAATCGGCTATAGTGTCGTTAGTCGATGTGTATACCAGTTTGGCCAAAGCTCCTATATCGCCTGCGTAAAGCTCGCTGATTGTTTCCTGCTTTTTGCCTTTAATTAGATAAAGGGCGCCCGCTTTTTCAGACTTTTCGGCGGTCTTGTTGACGAATGAATCCCCAATGCTCAGTTTGCCCGTGTTGACTTTTATATAGTTAAGTTTTCCGACAAACTGGTCGGTAATGCTCTTGAAAACTTGGGCGGAGAACGGTTTGTCGGGGTCGCACTTTACTTCAACAGCCTCGCCGTTGATCGTAGCCTGCTTTCCTCTGAAATCAAGCGGAGAGGGCATAAGCTCAACTATCCTGTTTAAGAGGTTGGGAACGCATGTAAGCGATGTGGCGTTACCCGCCATCAGCGGCACAAAGCCGTCGCCTAAGATAGCGCCGAGAAGGCCTTTTCTGCGCTCTTCGGGCGTAAACTCCTCACCCTCGAAGAACTTGTTCATAAGCTCTTCGTCGGTTTCCGCTATAAGTTCCGTAATTTGAGCGGAATACTCGGAAACTTTATCTTTAAGGTTTGCGGGAATTTCTATCTCTTTACCGTCAACCGTGAAAGCGCGCTGGCTGAGGACGCAAACATAACCCGTAATTTTTCCGCCTTCGATTATGGGATATTCAATGGGAATAATCTTTTTGCCGTATTTTTCGGTGATGGCGTTAAGGGTGCCTTCAAAATCCGAATTTTCTTTATGTACGCCGTTAACGAAAATAAGCGCGGGAACCCCTTTTTCCATACACGCCTCAAGAGCTTTCTCGGTTCCTACGGTAAGAGAACCCGAAGCGCTGGTGACTATTACTGCGGACTCAACGACATGGAGGGCGGCTGTCATCTCGCCTTCAAAATCGAAAAATCCGGGAACATCAATTATATTTATTTTTTTGTCAGCCCATTCGAGGTAGCCCAGTGCGAGGTTGATTGATATTCTGCGGCTGATTTCTTCGGAATCATAGTCCATCGTGGATGTTCCGTCATCGACTTTGCCCAAGCGGTCGATGCTTTTTGCGGCGTATAACATAGCTTCCGCAAGAGAAGTTTTGCCTTCGCCGGAGTGGCCAATTAAAGCTACGTTTCTTATTGAATCAGACTTGTAAACCTTCATATCTTAATCCCCTTATTTAATCTGACAGATTTATAATACACCACTGAAAAACTAATTTCAAGACCTAATTTTTCCAAACTGTCAACTTTGAAAAACTCCTGCATAAATTTTTATTATGGCAGTTATCGCGATATATGACAGCGGAATAGGCGGTTTGACCACCTTAAGTTACCTTTTAAAGACCTGTCCCTATCATGACTATGTTTATTATGCGGATGTGGAAAACTTCCCCCTGGGCATTAAAACGCACGATGTGGACGCAGATATAGAGAGCAAAATAGCGGAACTTAAAGATAACGCC
>JAAZIO010000094.1 GCA_012800805.1 Clostridiales bacterium
AAGTACCATGCTGATTTAAAATTTTCATATTTAACTAGCTTGCACTTAAAAACGCTGAAAATCGAGGAAAACGAAATGAAAACGCCGTTAATGAAAAAAGTATTCGACCTTGCGGAAGACCTGAGAGCCAAAAACAACAATTTAACTCCATTTAACGACGAAGTAAGGAAGATTGTCGGAATTACATACAAAATCGTTGACGGTGTCGATTATAAGCTGGATATCATACTTCCCGCAAAAGACGGGGCCGAGAAGTTTCCCGTAATATATTTTATACCCAGCGGAGGCTGGGTTACCGGCAGAAACCATTTAAGATACGGAATCGCCACGCTTTTTGCGACAATGGGCGCCGCCGTTGTTTTGGTCAATCACCGCACCTCTCCTAAATACAGATTTCCCGCGCACCTTGTGGACGTTGTCGACGGGCTCAACTTTTTAAAGAACATAGCGGATGAATATAAGCTTAACTTAGACAATTTATATGTCGGCGGAGACTCCTCGGGCGGACATCTTGCGGCCTGCACGGGATGCGCCTACAGCGCTCCCGAATACGCCGAAAAAGTGGGCGTAAAAATTGAGGTTCCGATTAAAAAGATGGCGCTTATCTGCGGGGCATTCAGTTTTGAGGTAATCTACAGATTGCCCCTGACGCACCTCCTTATTGTCCGCCATTTTTCGGGAATGCCCACAAGAAGAAGTTTCAGAAAAAAATATGAGTTTTATAAAGAGGCGCACCCTTACAACTACATTACGGGGCGTTTCCCCGAAAGCCTTGTTGTCGGCGGCATGATGGACCTGCTTTGCTTTGGCGAAGCGCAAAGAATGTCTAAGATTATGAATAAAGCGGGCGTAAAGAATAAGCTTGTGGTGAGCAGATCGCTTTTAAGGTCGGGTCACGATTTCAATTTAAGGCTTCATTTTAAATCCGCAAGGAAAGCCATGCTTCAAACAATGAAGTGGTATTACGAAAGCCAGCTTGAGAGCGGAATCGATTTAAAGGAAGGATACGACAGAGTCTGCGCTTTCTTGAACGATTATAAGAAAGTAATAAAGCCACTGAGAAAACAGGAAAAGGTAAAAGCAAAAAACAAGTAAAGAATAAAAGAAAAGCGGCGGCACTTGCCGCTTTTTGATTTAACTTAAAAATTTCATGTTAAATTAAAAAAACATAAATATTAATATTATTAAACGGTTTGTAAAAATTGGCTTATATGATAAAATAAGCATATGAGGATAGCGATTATCACGGCAATGGACAAAGAAACCATGCCTCTGCTTCAAAAAATCGGTCATGTAACGGGAAGCGAAATCGCAGGCGGAAACCCCGTGTATCGTTTTTTCGTAGACCCACACGACATTTTCATGATTACATCCGGCATCGGCGAGATTCAAGCGGCCGCCGCAACCCAGCTTGCTATTGATAAATACGAAGCCCAGCTCATCATCAATATCGGATACGCGGGAGCGATAAGCCATGACCTGAGAGTTGGCGAAATCGTGGTTGCCGAAAGAGTGGTGCATCATCAGTTTGACCTTAGCGGTATCGATAACTTAAGGCGCGGCCAATATGAAAACCGTCAGGATGTTTATTTCAATCTTTCAAAAAACATAATAGACATGCTGGAATCCGTCATTGGCGGATACAAAAAAGTGACGGTGGCGTCGGGCGACTCGTTTATCGCTTCAAACGAGGATAAAAAAAGGCTGAGGGAAAACTTTAAAGCAGATATCTGCGACATGGAACTTGCGGGTATCGCCATCGTGGCTTTGAAAAACAAAGTGCCCGTATTTTCAATAAAGCTGCTATCCGACAACGCCGATAACATGGGCAAAGAAACATACTCGGCGTTTGTTAAATCGGGTCTTTATGAGAGCAACGCAAACCTCGCTTCAATCTTAAGAGCGCTGAAATAAATCTGCCCGGCACCCCGGGTTTTTTAATGTTTAAATTATTGTAATTACAGTTTGCTATAACGCCTTAGCCGAAATGACGAACGGTTTGAAAATCCATCAATCATATTTAATAAGCTAGGCATTTTTTTGCGGCGGTTTAATTAAACGAAACATAAATTTAGATTTTTTAATTTTTAAAACGGCAAAAAATTTCAGCAACAATCTATGGTTTTAAATTTTTATATTTAAGCTGTTGTTTGTTGAATTAATGTAAGATTAAGTTTATAATAAACTTATGTTTTTTGAAACAATGAATATCGAGGCCGAAAAAATCGGTGTCAGTTTGAGTAAAGAGCAGATTAACCTTTTTGAGACGCTCTATCATGATATTTTGCAGGCCAACGAAAAATTTAATCTGACGGCAATAAAGGCACAAGAAGAGTTTATTTTAAAGCACTATATAGACAGCCTTGCGGGGCTTAGGTTTTTAAGCGGCGGCGATAGCGTAATTGACGTCGGCTGCGGCGCAGGGTTTCCGTCCTTTCCGCTTGCAATAGCAAAAAACGATATAAAAATTACGGCGCTTGACTCCACGTCAAAAAAGATAGCGTTTTTAAATGAGGAGGCAAAAAAGCTGAATTTAAAAAACCTTATTGGAGTGGCCGCAAGAGCTGAAGACGCGGGAAAGGGCGCAATGAGAGAGAGCTTTGACGCAGCAATTTCAAGGGCGGTCGCCCCGCTTCCCATTCTCTTGGAGCTGCTGGCCCCGTTTGTTAAGTCAGGCGGAAAAATTTTAGCGTATAAGACCGATGAGAGCGAGCTTGAAGGCGCGGCGGATAAACTAAAAGAGCTGTCCATCAAGCTGACGTGCACCGAGCGCTTTAATATGCCCTACGGCAAAAGAGCCATTTTAATTTTTGAAAAGGAAGGAGCGCTTTTAGAAAAGTATCCAAGGCAGTATGGACAAATAAAGAAGAAACCGCTTTGGGAAATAAAAGAGCGGACCTAAGTAAATAAAAAAATCGTGAAACTATTGAGTTAACGTGAAACATATGTTAAGATTTACCATATAACGAAGGTTTAAAATGAGAGCACGAGTAATAACATTTTCAAATCAGAAAGGGGGAGTCGGAAAGACAACAACCTGCATCAATCTTGCCGCTTGCGTCGCAAAGGAAGGGGGCAAAAAGGTATTAGTTATAGACCTTGACCCTCAAGGCAACGCCTCGAGCGGGCTTGGCTTTTTCGACAGAAAGACCCCGAAATCAATTTACGGCCTAATTTGCGGAAAACTTGACGCAAGGGACGTCATATCCGACACCTGCATTGAAAACTTAAAGCTTATCCCTTCCTCGATTGACCTTGCGGGGGCGGAGCTTGAGCTTGCCCAGGTTGTTATCGGAAGAGAGAAGGTTTTATCCGAAAAGATAGAGCCGCTTTTAAACGAGTTCGATTTTGTCATGATTGACTGTCCTCCGTCGCTTGGACTGCTCACCGTGAACGCTCTTACCGCCTCAGACAGCGTAATTGTGCCGATACAGAGCGAATATTACGCCCTAGAGGGTCTTTCGCAGATGATGAACACAATAAGGCTTGTCAAAAAGCACCTTAACGACCGTCTGATGGTAGACGGCGTGGTTTTGACCCTCTACGACGGAAGGGCAAAGCTTTCGGGACAGGTCGCGGAAGAGATAGAAAAGTTCTTCGGCGACAGAATGTTTGAAACCAAAATCCCAAGGAATGTAAGGCTTGCCGAGGCGCCCAGCTACGGCAAACCTATAATAATATACGATCCCGCCTGCCTTGGCGCAAAGGCGTATTCCGCGCTCGCGCAGGAATATCTGGATCGTCTTAACGGATAGCAGGAGGTATTATGTCCGGAAAAAACAAAGGCGGGCTGGGCAGAGGATACAGCGCGATTTTCGAGGAGTTTAGAGACTACGAGGACAACAGAAAGGTTGAGGTTCAAGACCAGGTTCAAGAAATAGAAATCACGCTGCTTGACAGAAATCCCGAGCAGGCCCGTAAAACATTCGACGAGGAATCGCTAAAGGAAATGGCGGAATCGATGCGCCTTTACGGCGTATTGCAGCCGCTACTTGTCGTCGACACAAAAAACGGAAGATATAAGATTATCGCCGGCGAAAGAAGGTTCAGAGCCTCGCTGATCGCGGGTTTAAAGAAAGTTCCCGTAATAATAAAAGACCTTTCCGAGCAGGAGATAAAAGAGATATCGCTTATAGAAAACCTGCAAAGAGAGGATTTAAACGCAATTGAAGCCGCCGAAGGCATAAAAGAGCTTATGGAGATTCACTCCTTAACTCAAGAGGAGGTAGCAAAGAGGCTCGGCAAAAGCCGTCCCTACATAGCAAACACCTTAAGGCTATTGACTCTTCCCGATGAAGTTTTGGAGATGGTAAAGAGGGGCGAGCTTACCCCCGGCCACGCTAGGGCGCTTATCACCATAGAAGACAAGGACTTTTTGATAAATCTCGCCCGTCAGGCGGTAAAGTGCAAATGGACGGTGCGCGAGATAGAGGAAAAGGTAAGGCTTTATTACGCAAGGAAGAACATTCCCGCGGGTCCGAGGAAAAAAGACATCAGCCTTGAGCTTAAAGAGCTTGTGACCGATATGAAGAGAGTGTTCGGCACAAGGGTAAAGCTTACGGGCAACGAGGAGAAGGGGCGCTTTGTCATCGACTATTTCTCCCGCGACGACCTTGAGAGAATCTACGCTTTGGTGCAAAGCTTAAAAGACGAAAAAAAACATTAATAACAAGGCAGGAGGGTTTAAATGGGGCAAGTAAAAACCAGATGGTATAAAGACGCTGTCGTATACCAGATATACCCCCGCAGCTTTTGCGACTCCAACGGAGACGGCATAGGCGATTTAAGGGGAATCATTTCAAAGCTTGATTATCTAAAAGAGCTGGGCGTAACGGCCGTATGGCTCTCGCCAATCTACAAGTCGCCAAACGACGACAACGGCTACGACATTTCCGACTACCGAGACATAATGGACGAGTTCGGCACGCTGGAGGATTTCAAAGAGCTGGTCAAGGGCCTGCATGACAGAGGAATCAAACTTGTCATGGACCTTGTCGCCAACCACACTTCGGACGAGCACGAATGGTTCAAGCAGTCGCGCTCAAGCAAAGACAACCCCTATCGTGACTACTACATATGGAGAAAGGGCAAAGGCAAAAACGGCAAAAAGCCCCCGAACAACTGGACATCCAGGTTTACGGGCTCCGCTTGGGAGTATGACGAAACCACGGGCGAGTATTATCTGCACCTCTTTTCCAAAAAGCAGCCCGACCTTAATTGGGACAATCCCAAGGTAAGAAAAGAAATAATCGACATCTGCAACTACTGGTTTGAGATGGGCGTAGACGGATTCCGCTGCGACGTTATAACCTTTATCTCCAAAGAGCCCGGTCTGCCCGACGGCAAGTGGAACCCCGTGGTCGTGGGTGACGAGCATTTCGTTATAGGACCGAGGTATCACGAATACATTCACGAAGTCTGCACCGAGTCATGGAACAAATACGACAGCATGACGGTTGGCGAAGGACAGGGCATAACCATCCACAACGCCGAGGAGATAGTGGGTGAAGAGAGGGAAGAGCTTGACACAATCTTTACATTCGAGCATCAAGATGCCGACTTCTATATGCACGCGATTCCCAGAAAGTTCAGTCTGAAAAAGTGGAAGAGCGTCTTCTCAAGCTGGCAGAAGCTCCCCCAAAACTGCTGGCCCACGCTATTTTATGAAAACCATGACCAGCCAAGAGCCATTCCGAGATACGGCAAGATGGAATACAGAAACGAAGTCGCGAAGATGCTCGCTATTTCAATTTACTTCCAAAAGGGAACTCCGTATCTCTATCAAGGCCAAGAAATCGGCATGACCAACTTCAAGCTCGACCCCAAAGATTATAAAGACATAATCTCAACCAGGGTATACAATTCCGCCAAAAAGTTCTTTGGCCCGCTTGGAGCCGCTATCGCAAAATGGGGCCTTAACAAGAGAGCCCGCGACCTCGGCAGAACTCCCATGCAGTGGACGGCGGGAGAATACGCGGGATTCTCTACGGTTGAGCCTTGGATGACAATCAACCCCAACTACAAGATGATAAATGTAGAGGATTCGAAAAAGGACGAGAATTCGGTATTCAACTTCTACAAAAAGCTTATTAAATTCCGCCTCGGCAACAAGATTATCATCGAGGGCAGCTACAAAGACCTCATGGAAAAGAGCTCAAAAATCTTTGCTTATGAAAGAGCCCTCGGCGACGAAAGGTATGTCGTAATATCCAACTACACCGACAAGGTAGTAAAATACAAGGTTCCCGAGGAATATAAAGGTAAGGAATCAAAGCTTATAATGTCCAACTATTCCTCCTCATCAGACACTTTAAAAGACGGCAAACTTCTTCCCTACGAAGCTGTCGTATACTATGTAAAAGGCTAAATCATAAATTAAAAGGCCGCCCAACGGGCGGTCTTTTATTTTTCATAGTATTTGAATTATAAAGAAGACAAATAATAAAATCGCATTGTATAAAGTCACGGTATTTTAAGCATGGCAATAAAGACCGCCGCAGCAGCAATTTTATATTAAGGCAGCTTAAGACCTAATCTTATATTAACGTAAAATAAATTTAATGATTGCTTATAATAAATACCCGCAAAATATATTTAATGATTATTATAAATACTAATTTATTTTAATATTAAGCCCTATTAAGGCGAATTGCAAACGCTCTTTAGCGAAGTAGGCACTGCGTTTAGACTGCCTAAATAATATATTTTGGTCGATAATCCATTTTGAGCCTAAGACATTAATGTTGACTTTTTTTGTTAAATATACCAAAATTAAAAGGCAACTTTTTACATAAGAGAGGGAAAATGTTAAAGCTTGAAAACGTCACAAAAGTTTACGGCGGAAACGAATCCGCGGTGGAGGCTCTAAAGGGCATTACTGTAAATTTCAGAGACAGCGAGTTTGTTTCGATTCTCGGTCCGTCGGGATGCGGAAAAACCACGCTTATGAACATCATAGGAGGTCTTGACAGAAGCTCCGGCGGAAGCCTTGTCATCGACGGCGTGAGGACGGATGACTACAAGCCGCGCGACTGGGACAACTACAGAAACAAAAAGATAGGATTTGTCTTTCAAAGTTATAACTTAATAGACCATCTTAGCGCCCAAAACAATGTTGAGCTTGCTCTTTCGCTGTCCGGCGTAAAGCCGTCGGAGAGGGCGAAAAGGGCAAAAGAAGCTCTTGAAATGGTTGGGCTGAAAAGGCAGGAGAAGAAAAAGCCGGGACAGCTTTCGGGAGGGCAGGCGCAGAGAGTAGCTATCGCCAGGGCTTTGGTAAACGAGCCCGAAATACTGCTATTGGATGAGCCGACGGGCGCGCTCGACAGCCAGACAAGCGAGCAGATACTCCAGCTTATTAAAGAGCTGAGCTCAGGAAAGCTGGTCATCATGGTTACCCACAACGAGGAGCTCGCGAAAAGATATTCTACAAGAGTTATCACGATGCTTGACGGGGTGATAACCTCCGACAGCATGCCTTATTCCGTCATGGAGGATGAGGCAAGCTTTTCTAAAGAAGCCAAAGAGCAAATTGCGGATAAAACCGAGGCTCCCATAATTGAAGATAACGCCGCCTCTAAAAGACGCGGAAAGAAAAGAAGAAACAAAACATCCATGTCTTTTTTAACAGCTGTAAAGCTTAGCTTAAAAAACCTCATCAGCAAGAAATGGAGGACGATAACATCGGTTGTCGCAGGCTCGATTGGAATAATTTCGGTATCTTTGATACTGGGGTTAAACTACGGTTTTAACAATTATCTGTCCTCGTATGAGAGGGAGTCGCTAGGAAAGTATCCTTTAACCGTAACCTCACACAGCTCTTCAATCGCCGACGCTTTTAAGCAGGTCATGGAGGAGGGCAAAATCGACGCCGATAAAATCGATTTGGGAAGCGTTCTAACCATTTTAAAGGGCAGCGCGGGCGGTCAGACATACAGCGACGAGCAGATTTTAAGGGTGCAAAAAGTTATCGCAAACATCCTGCAGGGGTATCAGAAACTGCTTTACGAACCCAAAATAGACGCTTTCAAAGACCATCTTGAGGCCAATTTCGATAAAACGCTAGCGACCGTAAAATACGACTATAACCTGTCGCTCAATGTGTATATGAAAGAGGGTCAAAATTACAGCAGGCTGAATCCCTTTGCCGACAGGATACTTGCCCAGATTCCTTCCTGGCTGCTGTCCCAAATAGACAGCGGAACGATTCAGGAAATACAGTCGGCGCTGGCAAAGCTCGGCATCTGGAGCATGATGGTCGACGACCGCGAGATATTAAATTCCCAATACGATGTCCTTTGCGGAAGTTGGCCGGATTATGAAACCGAAGAGGGAAGGCGGGGCATAGTTCTTGTTGTTGACGAAAACAACAGGCTTGACGACTATATAATGTTTGCTCTGGGCTATGTTTCGTTTAAGGATATATTCTTAGACGCCATCTTTGGGACGGACAACCTGGACAAAAAAGAGTATGACTTTAATGAAATTATAGGAAACACTTTCAAGGTTGTGCCCGAGAGCGAGTTCTATCTTAAAAACGAGGCGGGTCTTTATGAGTTCGTAAAAGATAAAAAAGATAAGGAAAAGCAGATAGTTGAAGAAAAGGGCATCGATGTAACGGTTACGGGAATCGTTCGCCTAAAGCCAGGGCTTGGCGCAGGCTGCATAGGCGGAGCCGTTGGCTATACGGCGGCGTTTGCAAAGGAGTATATGGAAGCTACCGCCTCGGCTCCCGTTGCCGTCGAGCAAAAGCAGAAATACGATGAGTATGTTTTAAACAAAGCGACCGACGCCAACGCGAAAATAATCAGAGTAACCACGGGCGAAGGCATGGAGCTGTCCGACTATAAAGTGTTCATGGCAGAAATCGGATATAAGGAAGTGTCGTCGCCAAACGCTATATACTTTTATCCTAGGTCAATTGAGGCAAAGGCAAAAATAGTGGAGTTCATAAACCTTTTCAACGAAAGCCAAAACCTCAGCGAGCTTACGGAGTATAACTATACGGTTGAATACACCGATGAGCTTAGCAAGATAATCTCGAATATGTCGGGCATGATAGACACCGTGACATATATATTGATAGGCGTCGCTCTTGTGTCGGTGCTGGTTTCCATGTTCATGGTGGGCATCATAATGTATAACTCCGTTTACGCAAGAACGAGAGAGATAGGAATACTTCGAAGCATAGGAGCCAGAAAAATAGACATCGCAAGCGTTTTCAATGTGGAAACTTTGCTTTTGGGCTTGGGTTCGGGCTTGATAGGAGCGGCAATCGGCGCCCTGCTTTCGCTGCCATTAAACAGCCTGCTGTATAACTTAATCGGAGTCACGGGAATAATAAAGCCCGTATGGTGGCATGCGCTCGTTTTGATAGCGGGAGCGATGCTTACAACCCTTATCTCGGGGTTGCTCCCTGCGGCGGCCGCGGCCGCAAAACGCCCCGTTGAGGCGCTTAGAACAGAATAAAAAAAACCGCGCGGCAGCGCGGTTTTATTTTTATTTCCCTATCTTATGGTATGGCTCAAAATACCCCTGCGGATGAGAGCAGGAAGGACAGCTTTCGGGCGCCTCCTGCCCCGTGTGCAAGAAGCCGCAGTTTCGGCACTTCCATACAATAACCTCATCTCTTTTAAACAGCTTTCCGCTAACTAAAAGCTCGTGAAGCGCGCGGTATCTTTGCTCGTGCGCGCGCTCAACCTGCGCAACCTTTTCAAAAAGCTCCGCTATTTTGACAAAGCCTTCTTCGCGCGCCTCCTCCGCCATTATGGAATACATCTCCGTCCACTCTTCCATCTCGCCCGCCGCCGCCTCAAGCAGGTTCTCCTCTGTCTTTCCTAGCCCGCCAAGGAGTTTAAACCAAAGTTTTGCGTGCTCTTTTTCGTTTTCGGCGGTTTCCAAAAATATGGCGGCTATCTGCTCGTAGCCCTCTTTTTTTGCCTGACTTGCGTAATAAGTGTATTTGTTCCTAGCTCCGCTCTCACCTAAAAACGCCTTTTTGAGGTTTTTTTCGGTTTTTGTTCCTTTAAGTTCCATATCATCCCCTCCTTATCATGTTACTATAATTATAACTAAAAATCAGCGCCGTTTCAATACGATGTTGCCTGCCTTTTAGCTGTTGAATTTTTGCACTGCATTGGCATATTGCTTGTTTTCTTTTAATGATTTTTTGATTAGATATTTTTGCGGCTCACTTTTTTGGGTAAAAATATTTGACAAAAAGCTTAACTGATGGTATTATAGTCAAGCGTTAAGACTCTGGGGGTGTAGCTCAGTTGGGAGAGCGCCTGATTTGCATTCAGGAGGTCCTCGGTTCGAACCCGTGCATCTCCACCACGGACAAGGGGTCATAGCTCAGTTGGTTAGAGCACACGCCTGATAAGCGTGAGGTCGGTAGTTCGAGTCTACTTGACCCCACCAGATAAGAAAAGCTCTCAAAGGAAAATGCGATTTTATCGCATTTTTTTTTAAAAACCGGTGTAGAAACCAGTATAAAACCAGTGTAAAAGCAGTGTAAAACCAGTGTAAAAGCAGTGTAAAACCAGTGTTGAATTTGTGTAGAACAAGTGTAGAAATTATTTTAGAACCAGTGTATGACTAGTGTAAGATTTAAACATAGAGCTAGTGTTGGACTGTTATTGAACCGTTTTAGAAACCAACCAATTTAAAAACTTTATCATTAAGTTTTTTCATTTGACAGCAAGAAGCGGGCATAAGAAATCAGTTGAGCCTTGCTTGATTTAGACAGTTCATCATAAATTTTTTGGGTTTCGCTTTTTTGAAATTCAATTCTTGACTGAACTAAAAGAGGATCGGTGTCGTCGCGCCCGAGAATGTAATCGGTTGAGACATTGAAGAAATCAGCCTATTTGATAACAATATCATAACTTGGCTCCATTATTCCATTTTCATATCTTGAATATGTAGCAGGAGTTATGCCTAAAAACTTGGCTATATCTTTTTGCAGAATGTTTTTTTTCTGTCTCAACTCTTTAAATTTCATGAATTAATTATAATTTATTAGTATTTATTAGTTTTATAAAAATCAATTATGAAAATTTAGAAATTAGAAAGCGGCGTTGTTAATAAAGCCTAAGTAATATATGTAAACGGCTAAAAGGAGAGTGCGGCTATTACTTTTTTGGAAGGGCTAAGGTTTTGTTCTCCCGTATTATCAAAAACACCTTGCCTTCCACAGAGGACAGGGGAATGTAGCCTAGGTATCTTGAGTCGTTTGACACAAGGCGGTTGTCGCCCAAAACATAAATATGGCCCTCGGGAACTATTTCTTTAGCTTTGTTTATGGGGGTTCCGTTAATATCGCGAAGTATCTTGTTCTCTTCGGTTAGGTAATTTTCCTCTATTGCGGAGCCGTTTATAAAAATCACGCCGTCTTTTATCTCAAGGGTGTCGCCCTCAAGCGCAATCGCTCTTTTGACAAGAGCGTTGTTGTAGCCGCTGGCGTATAAAACAACGATATCGCCTCTTTTGATTTTTGAAAGGCGGTTGACCACAACCTTATCGCCGTCGCCGTAGTCGCCCGACACGCCGCCGCTTAGGGTGGGGTGCATTGACGTCCCGTCAACGGTAAAGGTTTTGGTGACGAACTTGGATATAAGCGTTGCGGTTATGAAAGCAAGCGTG
>JAAZIO010000095.1 GCA_012800805.1 Clostridiales bacterium
CACAGACGGACGGACAACGCTAAGCGAAAATGAATTTCTGGTTGACGTGGAACAATATATATCCACCATCGAATCTAGATTATACAGCGTTGCTTATGACTTGAATATGCAAGATGAAGAGTACTGCCTACAAAATTGTCCCAAATGGCTGTATGAGTATCTTTTCGGAGTAAACAATATAGATAACTTCGAAAGCTATATGAATAATTATTGCTACAGAAATTACGACCACGACCCCTCTTTCGACGAATATATATCATCGAATGTTCATGGAATAAACCCGGAGGATATGGATGTTTCTAGCAAAATAGACTATCTCTACTCATATATGGTAAGTAATCCCGACGATAAGACTTATACCTCAAAGTCTTACAATGAACTACACTCGGAGTTTGAGCAAAAATACGGCGGTCACGATTACGACACATATTGCGCGGCGGTTATAAAGCAGGCTTTTTCGGATGGCTCGATTGTGGACCACGGAGGCCTATATGTAACAAGCTATCAGATGACCTTAAGCAACAACTTCACCAGATTATACGAAACGATAGAGAATGCGACATTTGCGGGTGTGTTTATGCCCGAGGATAGAGACCAGTTCTCAAAAGAAAGAGGCGTTGTGCTTTCAGACGCTAATTTCGCTAAAATGGATACGAGCAAAGCGGGAAACTACAACTTCGTCATTGCCAAGATGCCCGAGGGCGGCGCACTTGAAAACATTATCAGATTTACCTACGACAACGAAGAAAACAATATGGTTTTCAGTATCCGAAACGGCGTTATGTCAACCCTCAGCATGGTAAACGGCCTTATCGAATCGCTCTCTGAAATCTTCCTTTATGTAGGCATCGGCTTTGCAGTGTTCTCAGCGCTTATGCTGACCAACTTCATCAGCACAAGCATTTCCTATAAGAAAAAGGAAATCGGCATACTTCGCGCTATCGGCGCAAAGAGCAGCGACGTTTACAGCATATTCTTCAATGAAAGCTTGCTGATAGCGTTAATCAACTTTACGCTTGCGACGGCCGCGACCGTTGGCGTAGTGCTGTTCTTAAACAGCTTCTTAAGAAAGGAATACAACCTTGTGATTACCCTTCTTAACTTTGGCATAAGACAGGTTGCCTTGATGTTTGCGGTAAGCGTTGCGGTAGCAGTTATCGCCTCATTCTTCCCCGTATACAGAGTTGCAAAGAAACGTCCCGTGGAAGCGATAAGGAAATAAACAAAATCATAAAAAACAAGGGCGCGCTTGCGCCCTTGTTTTTTGCTTTATAATTTATAATTTCTAAAACACAATTATTCTTGTTGCGGAATTCTTGTTGCGGTGGTTTGAAAACTGTATTAAATATATTTAGTCGGCTTAGGTGTCAAACAAAACTAAAATTTAAGTTCGGTATCGCCTTATTTACTTTTTGTTGACTTTTACGACAGATGCGCCCATGGGGGCGATAGCCAGTTTTACAAGCTTAAAACACTGTTTACCAAAAGGTATACCGATAATCGTAATGCAGAAAACAACGCCGGCGACAATGTAGGATAAGGCAAGTTCCCATCCGAAGAAGATTATCCATAAAATGTTGCCAATGGAGTGCTTTTCGAAGTTCGTTCTTATCTCTTTTCCAAAAGGAAACATCACGGCCCACGCGATTTTAAAGCACTGTTTGCCGAAAGGAATGCCTATAATCGTTATGCAAAGCAAAATTCCCGATATCGTCCAACCGATAGCGGACAGCAGGCCGATAAATATAAACCAAAATATGTTGCCGATA
The DNA here is from genome assembly GCA_012800805.1 of Clostridiales bacterium. Classification (GTDB taxonomy): domain Bacteria; phylum Bacillota; class Clostridia; order Christensenellales; family CAG-917; genus JAAZIO01. The sequence goes on from JAAZIO010000095.1 coordinate 1,770, forward strand.
ACTCTCATTTTATCCTCCTATATAAACTAATTTTAATTATAGCACTTGTTTAACTTCATGTAAATATTTGCAAACAATAATTTTGAAATAAGAGAAGAAAATTTACATATTTTTAAACATTAAACTTCAGTTAAATATCTGATATGGAGCAAATTGCATTTCTAACGCTTGTCTTTTTATAAAATCTGTTGTAGAATCAGTGTAACGAACCAAAGGGAAATATTATGAAAACGGTAGCGATAACAGGAGCCTCGGGCTCCATGGGAAGCCAAACTCTTTATCATATCATGCAGTCCCCCATGAATTTCAAAAGCATGGTAGTTTTAAGAGACAAACCTCGCAACCGCAGGCTGGCCTTTGAGCTTAAAAAAAGATACGGCGGCAGAGTTGAAATAGTTATGGGCGACATATCTGACGATAAAGTGTGCGCCTACCTTGCCGAAAAAGCCGATTATATACTCCATTGCTCGGCGATAATTCCCCCGAATTCCGACCACGACCCCGAAGGGGCAAAGAAAAGCAACTATTTCGGAACCGTCAGGCTGGTTGACGCCATCAAGGCCTCGGGCAGAGCGGATAACATAAAGTTTGTCAATGTCGCAACGGTTGCCCTGTATGGAAACCGCAGCTACAAGCATCCATGGGCAAGAGTGGGCGACCCTTTGATACCCAGCAGCTACGACTACTACGCCGCTACAAAACTTATGGCGGAGCGTTATGTTCTTGACGCCGAACTCCCCTGTTTTATTTCCCTGCGCCAGACGGCGATACTTCACCATAACCTTTTTATAAACAACATGAAAGACGGGCTCATGTTCCACACCTGCTGGAACACCCCGCTTGAGTGGGTTACAGCCTCTGACAGCGGCATACTTATGCGCCACCTGGTTGAATATGACACAGACGGCACCTTGCCGAAAGAATTTTGGAATAAGTGCTATAATATAGGTGGAGGCGCGGGCTGCAGATGCACGGGCTTTGAGACATTCGATGCCGGCTTTAAGCTTATGGGCGCGTCCGTAAAGGATTTCATAAAGCCCAACTGGCATGTTATAAGGAATTTTCACGGCACCTGGTTTTACGACTCCGACGTGCTTGAAAACTACCTGCACTTCCAAAACGAGAGCAACGAAGACTTTTGGAAGCAGATGGCGCGCCTTAACTGGTATTACAAATTGGGCGTTGTGGTTCCAAAACC
>JAAZIO010000096.1 GCA_012800805.1 Clostridiales bacterium
GATACATTCGGTATTCCAGCAATTTATCCAAAACGCTCTTTTAATATACGGCGTTATTACGATAATCGTGCCAATGCTTTTTTTGTGGAAGTATCACCATAAAATCGCGCCGTGCTACTATATGCTTTTTATCAATATGCCTTGCCTGGCGTTTTTGGCGTATTTTACATGGAAACAGGTGACCCCCTTTAACAGCCTTGCCTGGTTATGTTTCCTTTCGCTGCCTTTATACTACGCCGCCGCCATATCGATTATTTTAAAATATCGCGACAAAAAGGAAAGCATGGATAAACATGAACATAGCTTCCTTGCCGACGAAGAAGAGGAAAATCCCAAACACCACAGAGCATAATTTAGCCGCCTTAAGGCGGCTTTTTTATTGGCTTATTTTTGCAAAATCGCAATTAAAAACATCTGTATAAAAATAATTTAATGTTTACCTTTTATGATTTTAGTCTATATTAGGTAAACACATTACTTTTATGATTTTAGTCTATAAGATAAACACAATATTTTATAAACTGTTTGCAGTGACAATACAGCTTAATCCTCTTAAAACTTTATATAAAAATAACCGATAAAAAGCGTGTAGTGCCGGTTTGTATTAATAGACTTGCAGTTTTTATTTACTTGATGCATTGTAATAATCTCGGCAAGGCTTTTACAGTCTGGATTTATAATAAATTATATTAAACTAAGCCTGCTCGCAAATATAAGCGTAGTTTTTTAACGCCCTTGCTTTTAGTCTTGCGGCGGTAGCCCAGCTGCAATACATTTTGGCGGCTATCATGTCAAGCGGATAATTTTTTAAATAATAGAGAATCAGCACTTGCTTTTCTTCTTCGTTTAGTTTAGAAAGCTTATTTAAAATATCGCTCTTTAACAAAGACAGTTCTCTTTCGGCATTTTCAATATTGGAGGAGTTTAATCCGCAATAGCGTGTCATTTCACAGACTAATTTTTGAAGTTTCATCTCTGCTTCTTTGATTTTTATAAAATCTTTTAAAGCGTAGTTGTTTATTGCTTCGTCTTGATATGTTTTAATTCTTTGCATGTCATCACCTCCGTTTTTTTATATGCTATCAGCAAATTAAAAAATAAATGTCCAACAATTGGGACAGCAAATAAAACGACCTGCTTATATATCAAAATTCTTAAAAATTTAAAAAGCTATTGCAAATAGTATTAAAAAATGATAATATAGTAAAAAGAATTGACTTAGCCGTCAATACAAAGACAGGTTTAATTGTATAAGGCGTATTTTATTTCTAAAGGTTTTAAGTGTTTTAAACTGTTCCATAGTTTCCTTGATTTCTTTTGTAGCCGCCTTATACCAAAGAAAAACCGCTAAACCTCCGGCGGTTTTTTCTTTTAATTAGCGGTTTAATTAATCACAAAAACTTGTTAAAGCTGTTGCATTAAATAGCAAATCGTCATTTAAATCAGCAAAAAAAGTATAGCTTATATTACCTGGCGGATAAAATATCGCTTGCTTTTAAAGAAAAACCGCTAAACCTCCGGCGGTTTTTTCTTTTAATTAGCGGTTTAATTAATCACAAAAACTTGTTTAAAGCTGATTTTAACGCTAATAAAAAAATTAATCCAAAAACAGGCGGCTTAAAATATGGTTTTATACAATAAAAAGCTTAAAATATTTTATAACAATATACCTAAGTCATCAGGAAAAAGACAAAAACTATTACCTTTTATAAGTTTATTTAAAAGCTATATGATTAGTAAATAAAATGATAACTAAGCCATTGCTTTAATTATTCGTTAATCATAAGCCTTACAAAAATCTTTGCTCCTTTTAATTAATATTTTTTTATATTCTTATAGATAATTTTGCTATAACAAAGCCTTGCATTAATTAAACAAAAACAAAAAATTAACCACGGCTTAAATATGTTTTGTATAGAGCTATAACTAAGCCGTAGTTAAACTTTTAGCTTTTGTATAATTTATTAAATAAAATAAGGCTAAAGAATAACTGCTCACATAAGAAGCTAAATATCAGCGCATTATAGTTTTAAGCCGAAAAACATATTGACCGAACAACAGATTGACGAAAACTTTAAATAGCTATTCGGCAATTTAAATCAGAAAAAAGTATATCTTATAATTACCTGCGGATAAAATATCGCTTGCTTTTAGAGCGGTCATATGCTAATATTATTAAGCGAATTTTATACGGAAGAGTATCGAAGTGGTCGTAACGAGCCGCACTCGAAATGCGGTGAACCGCAAGGTTCCGTGGGTTCGAATCCCACCTCTTCCGCCAAGGCAACATTTAAGCAATGTTGCCTTTTTTTATAATTTTATAGTAAATTGGATAGCATGCAGGTATAAAATTTCATTCAATTTTTATTTTCATCTTACATAAGATATAAAAACAGCAAAAAAAACGTTGACAGATTTTAGGTCATTTGGTAAAGTAAGAACAAGCATAATTAAGAGGGTTAATCGTGTATAACTTTATGTTGGCGATTTTAATTATTAGCATTATTAGCGTTATCGTATTATTAGGTAACGCCGTTTGCCGTTTCGCCAATAAAGTTATAAGCTAAACTGTGATTTAATTAGGTAAAGCTTAGAAACCTACGGCGAAACAGCCGTAGGTTTTTTAGTATACGGGGCATAATTAAAAGACATAAGGCTAGAAAATTTGTCCGCTAAAAAATATAAAAGCTATAAAAGGCTCATAGGCATGATAAAACAAGATTAAAGCATAGTGCGTTTAATAAACAAAGATAAAAAAAGTCACAAAAGATATAAGCCAAGTCAATAAAAGAAATAACGGTTTATAAGACACCTTTAAAAAAGATGTAGCAGATTAAAACAAAATAAACGCCGAATACGGCATACAAAGGCAAAAAGATAAAGAGGAGAGTGTTATGAGATTGAACGGAGCGGAAATCATCATCGAAACTTTGATAGAGCAGGGGATAGACACGGTATTCGGCTATCCCGGTGGTTCCGTTTTGGGGCTGTATGACGCGCTTTACAAATATCAGGGAAAGATAAAGCATTATATAACCTGTCACGAGCAGGCGGCGGCGCATGCGGCCGACGGATACGCCAGGGTAACCGGTAAACCCGGCGTGGTTTTTGCGACTTCGGGCCCCGGCGCCACAAACCTTGTTACGGGAATCGCAAACGCTTACTTGGATTCAAGCCCCGTTATAGCAATCACGGGCAACGTGGCTACAAACCTTATCGGCCGCGACAGCTTCCAGGAAGTGGACATCTGCGGCATCACCATGCCCGTCACAAAGCACAACTTTATGGTAAAGGATGTGGAGCAGCTTGCTCCGACCATAAGAGAGGCGTTTAAAATCGCCCTTTCAGACCGTCCCGGCCCCGTGCTTATCGACGTGCCAAAAGACGTGCAGGCCGCCCTTTGCGAGTTCACCCCCATGGAAAAGGCCATGGCAAAGAGAAGGTGCATATTTGTTCAGAGCGATTTTGATGAGGCGGTAAAGCTGATAAAAGAAGCAAAGCGCCCCTTTATATATGCAGGCGGCGGCGTGGTGCTCTCCGAGGCGTCGAGCCAGCTTGAAGAGTTCGCAAACCTTATCGATGCGCCCGTCGGCGCTTCCATGATGGGACTTACCGCTATTAAGAGCGATAATCCCCGTTTCCTTGGAATGACAGGCATGCACGGAAAATACGCAACCAACAAGCTGATGGGGGAATCCGACCTCATTATTGCTGTCGGCACAAGGTTTTCGGACCGCGCGACGGGCAAAAAGCAGGAATTTTCAAACGGCAAAAAGGTTGTCCATATAGACATCGACCCCGCGGAAATCGGAAAGAACATACCTGCTTACGTTTCGCTTATCGGCGATGTCAAAATGATACTAAACAAGCTTATAAAAGAGATACCTAAAATAGACAACCCCGAATGGAGCAGGGAAGTGGCCGAGCTTAAAGCGGACAAAAAACACAACTGCGACATGGAAAAGGATACGCTAAACCCGCAAACCGCAATCGAGTGCGTTAATAAAGTCATGCCCGACAACATAGTGGCGACCGACGTCGGCCAGCACCAGATGTGGACCGCGCAATACTATAAGTTCAACAAGCCGAGAAGCTTTGTGACATCGGGCGGTCTTGGAAGCATGGGCTTCGGCATGGGAGCGGCGATAGGTTCCGCTATCGGCTCAAAGGGCAGAGTTACCCTGTTTACAAGCGACGGAAGCTTCCATATGAATATGAACGAGTGCGCTACCGCCGTTACAAACAATCTGCCGCTAACGATAGTGGTTATGGATAACAACGCGCTAGGCATGGTAAGACAGTGGCAAAAACTGTTCTTTGGCGCCAGGTATTCCTGCACTACGCTTAACAGAAAGACCGACTATGTTGCTCTTGCCAAAGCGTTCGGAATGGAAGGAAAGAGAGCCGCAACACTAAAAGAGTTTGAAGAAGCTGTAATCGAGGCGAAAAACCATAACGGACCATTCCTTATACACGCAATCATAGACAGCGACCAAAAAGTTCTTCCCATGATACCGCCGAACGGCACATTCAACGACATGATACTAAAGGGATAAAGGAGTGAATATGAAGCAAGAAAAATACCTGTTTTCACTGCTTGTCAGAAATGAATCGGGCGTCCTGACCAGAATTTCGGGCCTCTTTGCAAGAAGGGGATACAACATCGACAGCCTGTCTGTCGGTGTGACGGAAGACGCCGCCGTTTCAAGAATGACAATCACCGCAACCTGCGACGAATACATGAAAGAGCAAATTTTAAAGCAGCTAAGCAAACTTCACGATGTAATCATCGTTGAGGCCATGGACCTTGAAGCCACGGTTATGAGAGAGCTTCTTTTAATAAAAGTCAATGTGGCGCAAGGCGGCAGAAGCGAAATACTTGAGGCGATTTCAATCTTTAGGGCAAAAGTAGTAGACCTTACGCCCGAGTCTCTGACGGTTGAAATCACGGGAGAGAGAAACAAGTGTGACGCTTTCGTTGAATACCTAAGGCCCTTTGGCATTGCCGAGCTTTGCAGGACGGGAATAACCGCCATCAAGCGCGGAGCGGAAAGGCTGGCGGACGGAATCGGAAAGAACACCTATGAGCACATCATAGTTTCGGACGAAGAATAAAAACAGATTTTAACTTCACAAAAAAATAACCAGATATTAAACGCAAAGTAAAGGAGAAAAATTATGGCAGCAAAAATTTATTACGAAAAAGATTGCGATATCAGAGCGCTTAACGGAAAGACCGTCGCCATCATCGGTTACGGCAGTCAGGGACACGCCCATGCCCTCAACTTAAGAGACAGCGGCGTCGATGTTGTGGTTGGCCTTTATGAAGGCTCGAAATCAAGAGCAAAGGCGGAAGCCAGAGGACTTAAAGTTTTAAACACCTCGGACGCGGTAAAGAGCGCTGACATCATAATGATTCTTGTCAACGACGAAAAGCAGCAGGCTCTTTACAGAAAAGACATCGAGCCTTACCTAACAAAAGGAAAGACGCTGGCTTTTGCTCACGGCTTCAACATCCACTACGGCCAGATTGTCCCCCCTGCGGATGTCGACGTAATAATGATTGCTCCCAAGGCTCCCGGACATACCGTAAGAAGCCAGTTTGAAGAAGGAAAAGGCGTTCCCTGTTTGGTTGCTGTTTATCAGGACGCAAGCGGAAAGGCTATGGAAAACGCCTTGGCATACGCCGCGGCTATCGGCGGAGCGCGCGCGGGCATACTTGAAACGACATTCCGCGAGGAAACGGAAACCGACCTCTTTGGCGAGCAGGCGGTTCTTTGCGGCGGCGTAGCTGAGCTTATAAAAGCCGGCTTTGAAACGCTGGTCGAGGCGGGATACCAACCCGAGAGCGCATACTTTGAGTGCCTGCATGAGATGAAACTGATTATCGACCTTGCGGTATCTGGCGGGCTTTCGCTCATGCGCTACTCAATAAGCGACACGGCGGAATACGGCGGATACGAAATCGGAAAGAGAATCATCACCGACGAGACCAAAAAAGAAATGAAGAAAGTTTTGAAAGAGATACAAGACGGCACTTTCGCGCGCAACTGGATACTTGAAAACCAGGCGGGAAGGCCGCACTTTACGGCGGTTCGTCAGGCTGAGAAAAACCACCCTATCGAAAAGACGGGCGAGGAACTGAGAGCCAAGATGAGCTGGAAGAAACAAGAGTGGAAAGAGTAATATGGAATTCAATTCGGACAAGATGAAACTTGGCGCTGAAAACGCTCCAAAAAGATCGCTCCTTAAGGCGGTTGGCCTTACCGACAAGCAGCTTAAAAAGCCCATTATTGGTATAGTCAATTCCTTTAACGAAATCGTAGCGGGCCACATGCACCTTAACACTGTTGCAAGAGCGGTTAAAGACGGCGTTTTAGCCGCGGGCGGAGTTCCGCTTGAGTTCAACACCATTGGCGTTTGCGACGGGCTTGCCATGGGTCACGAGGGAATGAAATACTCGCTTTGCACAAGGGAGATAATCTGCGACAGCATAGAGTGCATGGTTAAAGCCCACTGCTTTGACGGTCTTGTGTTCATACCAAGCTGCGACAAAATCGTCCCGGGAATGCTTATGGCGGCGGTCAGGCTGAATATCCCTTCGATTTTTGTTTGCGGCGGCGCGATGCTCTCAATCGAGGGAAAAGACTTCAACTCTACCTATGAGGCTGTGGGAGCGTATAAGGCGGGCCAGATAACGGAGGAGGAACTGTCTGAAATCGAGTGCCTTGCGTGTCCTACCTGCGGTTCATGCTCGGGAATGTTTACGGCAAACTCCATGAACTGCCTCACAGAGGCAATAGGAATGTCTTTAAGAGGCAACGGTACAGCCCCCGCTGTGTATTCGGAAAGGCTTAGGATAGCTAAAGCCACGGGCGAGAAAATCATGGAGCTTATAGAGAAAAACATACGCCCGAAAGATTTAATCAACGAAAAATCCGTTGAAAACGCACTCACAGTTGATATGGCGCTAGGCTGCTCGACCAACACCGTACTGCACCTTGCCGCCATCTGCCACGAGGCCGAAGTAGGTTTTGATTTAAGCCACCTAAACGAAATAAGCGAAAAGACGCCAAATCTTTGCCGTCTGTCCCCCGCAGGAAAAGACCATGTTCAGGATTTGCACCGCGCGGGCGGAGTGTATGCGGTAATGAGCGAGCTTGATAAATTGGGGATTATAGATAAGAGCGTTATGACGGCGAACGGCAAAACCCTGGACGAGTGCTTAAGGGGAGTCAAAGTGCTGGATAACAGCGTAATAAAAAGCATTGACGAACCTTACTCGAAAACGGGCGGCCTAAGAGTGCTGTTTGGAAACCTTGCGCCAAACGGCGCGGTGGTGAAAAAGAGCGCGGTTAAAGAAAGCATGCTGCGCTTTACCGGAAAGGCAAGAGTGTTTGACAGCGAGGAGGAGGCGGTAGGTGAAATCTATCGCGGCGGCATCAAAAAAGGCGATGTTGTTGTCATTCGCTACGAAGGGCCAAAGGGCGGCCCCGGCATGAGGGAAATGCTGTCTCCGACATCCGCAATCGCCGGCATGGGGCTGGACGCCGATGTAGCGCTAATCACCGACGGGCGCTTTTCGGGCGCCACAAGGGGAGCGGCAATCGGCCATGTATCGCCCGAAGCCAGAGAAGGCGGTCTTATTGCCTACATCAAAGACGGAGACCTTATTGAAATAGACATTGTCAACAACTTACTAAACCTTAAAGTGGACAGTGAGGAAATAGCGAAAAGAAAGCAAACGATGACGCTAAAGCCCGAGCCTGACATCAAAGGATATCTAGGCAGATATATGAAAACGGTAAGCTCTGCCGATAAGGGCGCGGTTCATCAATAAATAAGGAGTTAGTTATGAGAAATATAAAAATATTCGACACTACGCTAAGAGACGGCGAGCAAGCGCCAAAGTGCGGAATGCACCTGTCCGAGAAAATCGAGATGGCAAGGGCGCTCGAGCGCCTTAAGGTAGATGTCATCGAGGCGGGGTTCGCGATTTGCTCAAAAGGGGATTTTGAGTCCGTCCAGACCATCGCGGGCGCTATAAAGGACTGTCAGGTGGCAAGCCTTGCCCGCTGCGTTAAAGCCGACATCGACAGCGCGTATGAGGCGGTAAAGGCGGCGGTTGCGCCAAGAATTCACGTGTTCCTTGCCACCTCGCCGATACACATGCAGTATAAGCTCAAGATGTCGGAAGAAAGAGTGCTTGAAACGGTTAAAGAAATGGTTTCATACGCAAAGAGCAAGGTTTCGGACATCGAGTTTTCCGCCGAAGACGCTACCCGCTCAGAGCCGGAGTTTTTGGTTAAAGTAATTAAAACCGCGATTGCCGCGGGAGCAAAAACCATCAATATACCCGACACCGTGGGCTACATAACTCCCGGGGAGATGGGAGAGCTTATAAGGTATCTAAAGTCCAGTGTGCCCGAACTTGACGGCGTAGACCTTTCGGTTCACTGCCACAACGACCTCGGCATGGCTGTCGCCAACTCGCTTGCCGCAGTTGCCGCAGGCGCAACTCAAGTCGAGTGTACGCTAAACGGTATCGGAGAGAGGGCGGGCAACGCGGCGCTTGAGGAAATCGTAATGTGCATCGACACCAGAAGGGAGATGTTCAACGCAAGAACAAGGATACAGACAAACGAAATATACAGAGCAAGCAAACTGCTTTATAACATCCTCGGCATTCAGGTTCCGCTTAACAAGCCGATTGTAGGCGTCAACGCTTTCGCGCACGAAGCGGGTATTCATCAGCACGGAGTCATAGCAAACAGGCTGACTTATGAAATAATGACGCCCGAGTCCATAGGACTTCCTTCAAACCGTATGGCGTTCGGCAAGCACAGCGGCCGCCACGCGGTGGAAAAGCGTCTTGAAGAGCTGGGCTACAAACTTTCGCAAGAGGAACTCAATGAATTTTTTGAAAGCTTTAAAGCCCTTGCCGACAAAAAGAAGGTCATCAACGACTCAGACCTTGAAGCGCTTCTCAAACATAAGGCGGCGCCGTTCAAAGAGCAGGAATACCGCCTCGACCGCTTTACCATCAACAGCGGCAACTATGTTACATCTAACGCTGTTGTAAGGCTTATCTCAGGAGATGAGACTTTTGAGGAAGTAGCTATCGGCGACGGCCCCGTTGACGCGGCGTTTAAGGCAATCGATAAGATTGTTAAGGTCGTGCCGCACTCGCTTGACGACTACTATATACAAAGCGTCACCGAGGGCAACGACGCTCTGGGCGAGGTTGTTGTTAAGATAAAGACCGCTGACGGAGTCGTTACGGGAAGAGGGCTCTCGACCGACATCATCGAAGCGAGCATACTTGCCTATATTAACGGTCTCAATAAACTGCTTGCGTATTAACTGAGGTAACCATGTAAAAAGTAGAGATATTCGACAGCACATTAAGAGACGGCGCGCAAAGCGAGGGTGTTTCTTTTTCGGTGCAGGATAAACTAAATATCGTAAAGGCTCTCGATGACTTCGGGGTGACATACATCGAGGCGGGAAACCCCTACTCAAACCCTAAAGACATGGAGTTTTTCAGACGCCTTAAAGACTTCCCGTTAAAGAACGCAAAGCTTTGCGCCTTTGGAAGCACCAGGAGAAAGTATTCACAAGCCGAGCGCGACGACAATGTCAAAGCATTGCTTGACGCCGACACTCCGGCGGTTGCGGTTTTCGGAAAGTCCTGGGACCTTCATATAAGCGAGGTTCTGGGAATTTCAAAGGAAGAAAACCTTGCTATGGTAGCGGATACCATAAGGTACCTTAAAGAGCAAGGAAAAGAGGTAATCTTTGACGCGGAGCACTTCTTTGACGGCTTTAAGTCTGACCCCGCCTGCGCAATGGAAGTTTTGAGGGCGGCGGACGAGGCGGGAGCGGATGTGCTTACCCTTTGCGACACAAACGGCGGCACGCTTCCAAGCGAAATTTACGACATCACAAAGAGGGTATGCGAGACATTCCCGGGCAAAAGGGTATCGATACACTGCCATAACGACTCGGGCTGCGCGGTTGCGAACTCGCTGCTTGCCCTTGAGGCGGGCGCGGTTCAAGTGCAGGGAACATTTATCGGAATAGGCGAAAGGTGCGGAAACGCTGACCTTAGCGTGATTATTCCTACCCTTACTTTAAAAAGGGGAGTCGAGTGCGTTGCGGGCGACATTTCAAAGCTTACGGAAACTGTCATAAAGCTCTATGAGATATCAAACCTTGTAATGCCCACAAACAAGCCATACAGCGGCTCCAGCGCTTTTGCCCATAAGGGCGGAATGCATATAGACGGGGTGGACAAATGCTCAAGGTCGTTTGAGCACATAAGCCCGGAGCTTGTTGGAAACTCAAGAAGATATCTTATGAGCGAAATGAGCGGTAAGGCTACGGTGCTCTCAAAAATAAAAACGCTTGCTCCCGACCTTGACAAAAATTCGCCGCTTACCAAAGAGATTCTTGAGACCATAAAGAAGCTCGAGCACGAGGGATACCAGTTTGAGGCGGCGGACGCAAGCTTTGAGCTTATCGTTTTAAATATTCTCGGCAGGTTCAGGCCGCACTTTGAACTTCAGATGTATAAAACAAGCGGCGAGTATCCAAGGCCCAGCGGCGAGCACTCGGCTTACGCCGTGGTAAATGTAAAGGTGGGAGATAAGACGGAGACCGCGGCATCGCTTGGTAACGGCCCAGTAAACGCGTTGGACCTTGCCTTAAGAAGAGCGCTTTCGGTATTTTACCCCATGCTGTCCGAAGTAAGGCTGACCGACTATAAGGTGCGCGTGCTCTCAGGTGACAGCGCAACGGGCGCGACCGTAAGGGTTTTGATTGAAAACACCGACGGCAAGAGCGTATGGACGACGGTTGGCGTATCCACCGACATTATTGAGGCCAGCAGGCTCGCTCTTGTCGACGCTATGGAATACTATCTTTTCAAGAGGGAGGCACAACTATAATGGGAATGACAATGACTCAAAAAATCCTCGCGGCGCATGCGGGCAAAGAGTGCGTAAAAGGCGGGGAATATATAGAGGCAAAGCTGGACCTTGTGCTAGGTAACGATGTCACAAGCCCCGTTGCGGTAAAAGAGTTTTATAAAGCGGGTTGCGACTGCGTTTTCAACAAAGAAAAAATAGCGCTCGTAATGGACCACTTTACCCCCAATAAAGACATTAAAGCCGCAGAGCAGACAAAGACGGTTAGGGACTTTGCCGGAAAATACAAAATCAAAAATTATTTCGATGTGGGCGAAATGGGAGTGGAGCATGCGCTTCTCCCAGAAAAAGGCCTGGTCACCGCGGGTGACCTTGTTATAGGCGCGGATAGCCACACTTGCACATACGGCGCTCTCGGCGCGTTCTCGACGGGCGTAGGCTCAACCGATATGGCGGCGGGTATGGCATACGGAAAATCGTGGTTTAAAGTTCCCACCGCAATCAAGTTCAACCTTACGGGAAAGCTTGGCAAGTGGGCAACGGGAAAGGATGTTATACTTACAATCATAGGAAAAATAGGCGTTGACGGGGCGCTTTATAAATCCATGGAGTTTGCGGGCGAGGGCGTAAAGAGCCTTAGCATAGACGACCGCTTCACAATCTGCAACATGGCAATAGAAGCGGGCGCAAAAAACGGGATATTCCCCGTTGACGACATAACGCTAAGCTACCTTAAAGAGCATGGCGACAAGGAGCCTAAAATTTACGCTGCAGACGAGGATGCGGAATACGACGAGGTCATAGATGTCGACCTTAGTAAAATTGAGCCTACCGTCGCTTTCCCCCATCTTCCTTCCAACACCAAGAGATTCGGCGAATTTGAGGGCGTAAAGATAGACCAGGTGGTCATCGGCTCATGCACAAACGGAAGATACAGCGACTTTGCTCAGGCGGCGGAAATTATGAAAGGGAAAAAGGTCGCCCCGGGAGTAAGGGTATTGATAATCCCCGCTACGCAAAAGATTTATCTTGATATGATAGAAAGCGGGCTTACAAAAATATTCATTGAGGCGGGTTGCGCCGTTTCAACGCCGACCTGTGGCCCCTGCCTTGGCGGCCACATGGGTATACTTGCAAAGGGCGAAAGATGCGTTGCCACGACAAACCGCAACTTTGTCGGCAGAATGGGACACCCCGAAAGCGAGGTTTATCTCGCAAGCCCCTATGTCGCGGCGGCATCGGCAATCACGGGCAGAATTTCTCACCCCGATGAGGTTATGTAGGAGGAGTTATGAAAATCACGGGCAGAATTATTAAATTTGGAGACAACGTTGATACCGATGTAATAATACCGGCAAGATATCTTAACACTTCAGACCCCAAAGAGCTTGCCGCGCACTGCATGGAGGATATCGACATAACCTTTGCCTCGCGCGTTCAAAAGGGCGACATCATTGCGGCGGGGGCAAACTTTGGGTGCGGCTCGTCAAGAGAGCATGCCCCAATCGCCATTAAAGCAAGCGGCGTCGCCTGCGTGATAGCAAAGAGCTTTGCAAGGATTTTCTTTAGGAACTCGGTTAACATAGGACTTCCCGTTGTCGAGTTTGACGGCGAGCTTAACGAGGGCGACAGCGTGGAAATCGACTTTACAAACGGAACGGTAAAGAACCTTACCACGGGTGAGGGAGGAAACATCAGCCCCTATCCCGAGTTTTTAAGCAAGCTTATAGACAGCGGAAACCTTTTAACCCATTTTGCAAAGGAGAATAAATAATGGAATTTAATATAGCCGTAATCCCCGGTGACGGGGTTGGACCTGAAATAGCCTCCTCCGCGGTAAAAGTGCTTGACGCGGTGGGAGAGAAATTCGGCCATAAATTTTGCTATGACTATGTTGACGCGGGCGGCGTGTCTATAGATAAATACGGCGTGCCGATAACCGAAGAGAATATGCAAAAGTGCCTTAAGGCCGACAGCGTACTTCTTGCGGCAGTCGGCGGATACAAGTGGGACACGCTCCCCGGGCATCTTCGCCCCGAAAGGGCGCTGCTTGGGATAAGAAAAAGCATGGGTCTGTTTGCCAACATCCGACCCGCCAGGCTGAACCCCTATCTTAAAGACGCCTGCCCCTTAAGAGCCGAGGCCGCGGATAAGGGCTTTGACATGATAATCGTAAGAGAGCTCACCGGCGGAATCTACTACGGCGCAAGAGGAAGAAGAAACGGCGAGGGCGGCGAGGAGGCGTTTGATACCGAATGTTACTCGGAAAAAGAGGTTGAAAGAATAGCCCGCGTTGCTTTTAATCTTGCGATGGGCAGAAGAAAAAAAGTAACCAGCATAGACAAGGCAAACGTTCTTGAAAGCTCAAGGCTTTGGAGAGAGGTTGTTCATAGGGTCGCAAAAGAGTATTCCGAGGTGGAGTGCTCGGATATGCTGGTGGATAACGCAGCCATGCAGCTTATCAAAAACCCTTCGCAGTTTGATGTTATAGTAACTTCCAATATGTTCGGCGACATTCTCTCCGACGAGGCTTCACAGCTTACGGGCTCAATAGGTATGCTGCCTTCCGCCTCGCTGGGTGAGGGAAAAGTGGGCCTTTATGAGCCTATTCACGGCTCCGCCCCCGATATCGCGGGAACGGACACGGTCAATCCCCTTGCCACCGTCTTGTCCGTCGCCATGATGCTAAGGCTCTCGCTTGGCCTTGAAAAAGAGGCGCAAGCGGTTGAGGAGGCCGTCGACAGCGTACTGAAAAACGGTTACAGAACGCGTGATATTTTAAATAACGGAACCTCCCCCCTTAAATGCACGGAGATGACCAGAAAGCTTATAGAAGAAATCAAAAAATAAACGGCCGCCGAAAGGCGGTTTTTTATTTTATTGATTTTATAGCTTAAATGTTAAAAAAAACGGTTAAATTGGATTAAGTAGTTTACCTGACAACCGTAAAAAATTTTAATAAAGAGTTTTTAATAGTATTTTAGTTTTAAATATTAAAAAAGATTTTTCCGCATTATAATCCTTTTATCTGATTGGCTTAAATATTGTTTTTAACTTTGC
>JAAZIO010000097.1 GCA_012800805.1 Clostridiales bacterium
AAAGCGGCTCTAGGTCCTTTCCCGGGACTTTATAGTCAAGAGTTGCCGTCGCGTTTTTGCCCGAGCAATAAACTATAGGGCTGAATAGATATTCATCGCCTGCGTTAAGCTCAAGGAGCAGCTCCAAAACTTCGTCGCTGATTTCAGAAAGCCTTGCGTCGGGCTTGTCAATTTTATTTACGACGATAATCACCTTAAGCCCAAGCTCAAGAGCCTTGCTTACCACAAATCTTGTTTGGGGCATGGGGCCTTCCACGGCGTCAACCAATAGCAGAACGCCCGATACCATCTTAAGCACCCTTTCAACCTCGCCGCCAAAGTCCGCGTGGCCGGGGGTGTCGATTATGTTGATTTTGATTCCCCTGTAGCGCACTGATGTGTTCTTTGCAAGTATCGTTATGCCTCTTTCTCTCTCAAGGTCGTTTGAGTCCATGACGCGAACTTCAACCTGCTGGTTTTCTCTGAATGCGCCCGACTGCTTCAGCATTCCGTCGACAAGGGTCGTTTTTCCGTGGTCAACGTGGGCGATTATAGCTATGTTTCTAAGATCTTCTCTTCTCAAAGTAATGAACCTCTTTCAGCCGAAATTTTAAGATTTTTTGCGTTAATGTCCTTTATCAAATCAAGGTCGGAGCCGTTTATGCCAAGCGACTTTATAAAGTCAAGCTCATTTAGGGGAGTTGACCAAGGACAATCGCTTGCAAAAACAATTCTTTCCGCTCCGTGTTTTATAAGTATCTTCTTTGCGGTGGACTTATCCAGTATCCCCGCTATGTATGCCGTGTCAAAATATATGTTTTTCCCGGCAAGGTAATCGTATACCTCATCCCACACGCTCCAGCCGCCGAAGTGCGCCGCGATAACTTTAAGCGATGGAAAATCGGAAATGACTTTTGCCATGCTCTTTGGCGAGGCGTTGTAGCTGAAAGGATACGCCGAGTCTTTTCCCGAATGAAAAAGCACAATCATTCCCTTTTCCTGAAGAAATTCGTATACGGGATAAACCTTTCTGTCGCTAAGCTCAAAATTTTGATATTCGGGATGAAGCTTAACGCCCCTTATGCCAAGGGAATAAATTCTTTCAAGCTCAGATAAAGCAAGCTCCGAGGTTGGATAGACGGAGCCTAATGGGAAAACATTTTCGCCTTTTGTTGAAAGCGCGAAATTGTTCACATTAACCATTTGTTTTTCGTTTGTTGCGATGGAGGCAATCCAAAACTCGTCCACTCCCCAGCCTTTCATTTTTTCGATGGTGTCAGAGAGTGTGCCGTTTGTAAAAGGTTTTTTGCTTACTCCTGCGGCAAGTTTTCCTACCGCGCGTTCCGCTATGCTGTCCGGAAAAACATGAACATGCGTGTCTATCATAACTATCCTTTGTTTTACGGTATAACTTTAAATATTCTTTGGTTATTAGTAAAGCGTTTTTTATGCCCTTTTATAAGCCGTTTTAAATCAGTTGTTTTTTTAGCCTTTTGTGAAGTAGTTGGGGGCTTCTTTTGTGATTGTTATATCGTGGGGGTGGCTTTCGATTAGCGACGCCTGCGTAATCTTAATAAACTGCGCTTTTGTTCTTAAGTCATCAACGGTTGCCATTCCGCAGTATCCCATGCCCGCTCTCAGGCCGCCCATAAGCTGGTATACCATGTCGCAGAGCATTCCACGGTAGGGAACTCTTCCCTCCACGCCTTCTGGGACATACTTTTTGTTGTCGTCTTGAAAGTATCTGTCCTTTGCGCCCTGAGCCATAGCCGGAAGAGAGCCCATGCCCCTGTATACTTTAAAGCTTCTGCCCTGGTAAATCTCAATCTCTCCCGGGCTTTCCTTTGTTCCTGCAAACAGAGAGCCTACCATAACGGCGGCAGCGCCCGCGCCTATTGCCTTTGCGATGTCGCCCGAGTATTTTATACCTCCGTCGGCAATAACTTTAACCCCGTGCTTTTCAGCCTCCTCCGCGCAATCCATGATGGCTGTTATTTGGGGCACTCCGATACCCGCGACGATTCTCGTCGTGCAGATGGAGCCGGGGCCCATGCCGATTTTTATGACATCCGCGCCTGCGTCAATGAGAGCTTTTGTGGCGTCCGCCGTCGCTACGTTGCCCGCGATAAGCTTAAGGTCGGGATATTTCGCCTTAATCATACGCACGGTGTCAAGCACCTTTTGGGAGTGTCCGTGGGCGGTGTCTACGCTGATTACGTCAACTTTGGCCTTTATAAGCTCCGCCACTCTCTCCAGGGTGTCGGGGGCAGTTCCAACGGCAGCTCCCGCAAGAAGTCTTCCGTTTTTATCTCTTGCGGAATTGGGGTATTGAATTGCTTTTTCTATATCTTTTATGGTAATTAAACCTTTTAAATTGAATTTATCGTCTACAATGGGAAGTTTTTCTATTCTGTATTTGCCAAGAATTTTTTGAGCCTCGTCGAGCGTCGTTCCTTCCTTTGCCGTAACAAGGTTTTCTTTGGTCATTACATTTCCGATGGGCTGCTCGAAGTCGGTTTCAAATCTTAAGTCTCTGTTTGTGATTATACCGACAAGCTTGCCCTTTTCGGTTATTGGAACGCCGCTTATCTTATAGCGGTTCATAAGCTCAAGGGCGTCTTTAAGCTTGTGCTCGGGACTTAAATAGAACGGATCGGTTATAACGCCGTGTTCGCTGCGCTTTACTTTGTCCACGTGTTCCGCCTGCTGCTCGATAGTCAGGTTCTTGTGGATGATGCCAAGGCCTCCCTCTCGCGCTATGGCAATGGCAAGCTGATATTCCGTAACCGTGTCCATGGCGGCGGAAAGAAGCGGGATGTTTAAGCGAAGTCCTTTGGTCAGCTCCGTCTCAAGGTTTACATCCTTTGGCAGAACAGCGGAGTGCTGGGGAACAAGCAAAACGTCGTCAAAAGTCAACCCCTCTTTTATTATCTTTCCCATTATTGTCTCCTTTTGTGAAATTTGTTCCTATGATATCCTTTTTAAAAAAACATGTCAAACGAATACCTGGACTAGGCAATAAAATTATAATTTATTTATTGTTTTACAAGTGAAATATTATTCAAAAAACAATCACATCGAATAATTTTTAAAAGCAATATTCGTATTTGTTTTTTCCGTCTTTCACTTCAACATCAATTTTTGCAT
Organism: Clostridiales bacterium; assembly: GCA_012800805.1. Classification (GTDB taxonomy): domain Bacteria; phylum Bacillota; class Clostridia; order Christensenellales; family CAG-917; genus JAAZIO01. Next base: position 3,127 of record JAAZIO010000097.1, read on the forward strand.
CTTTAAAAAAAGCTTTTAATTTTGAATATTTGGAATTATTTTAGTGGTTCGTTTCTTACCTTTTAAAATAAACGGTTCTTACTTATCTTTACTTAATAAATAGCTAATTTTATGCATAGCTAATTTTTACGCATAAGATAAAAACCTCTCTTTTATTATAGGATTTAAATATGCTCGGTTAATTATAAATACTTTTCGGTTTTAAAATAGATTTTTAAATACTGCTTTGTTTATTGTAAAGATTTTATATACTGGTCGGTTTTATTATCTAGATTTAAGGCATTAACTAAAAATTTTTCATTAAACTATTTATAAAATCGGCTTTTGCTTTTTAAATAAGTTGCTATTTTAAGTTATCTCACTCGGTTTATTGTTCAGATATTTTTTTGTTCGTTTTTAAATAAACAAAAATCTGCTTTTGCTTTTTTAAGATGCCAAAGTTTAAAAAGTAGTTATGCCTTAATTATATAATTATAGTTAATATTATAGGTATAAATATTTACATAAATAAAAAACGGGGAATGCCCGTTTTATTTTTTTATTATAAAGGAAGCGTCCGGCAAATCCTTGTTTGAAAACAGCGAAGGCGCAAGCTTTTCGGTCACTTCGTTTTTTATAAAATCGTTCAATTTAAATATGCCGTTGTAATTGTCGCCGTCTTTTTCAAAATATTTCAGTATCTCCATATCTACTACCGCCTCTAAAAGCGAGAGCAGCTCCGCTATTACGGTAAACTCGGCCGGCGTGTCGATTATTCCGTCGCTTGGCATAAACATACTTAGCATTGAAATTGAGGCGATTTTATCAAAATGTATGATAAGGTTTATAACGCCCGAATTTAAAAGCTCCAGTTTTCCCTCTTTTATCAGCATTTGAGCCGCCGTTTCTATATCGCCTTCAAAAATTCCGTCTATGCCGCTAAAGACATCATAAATACCGCCTTCAAGTATCATCGCCAAAAGCCCGTCGACAGAAGCCGCAAGCGCATCTTTAAAATTGTTGTCAAAGTCTTTCTCGCCGTTTACGATTTTACCCATGGCGTAAACCGCAAGGTCGTTTACATTTTTAAATGAGCTAGTGGGAAAGGCTCCGCCGCGGCTTTTAAAATACTCGTCCAAGCTTCCCGTTCCGTAAAAAGGCATATTTAAAAACTTTTTTGCGGTTTTATCGATAAAACTTTCTATCTCATCTTTTTTAGAGTTATCCCCAAAGGCCGCGGCGCTGATTTTCTCGCCCAGGCCGTTTAGAGCGCGGTTTATAACTGCTTTAATGAACTTGTCAAGCCTTTGTTTTGAATACTCCTCAAAATTTTTCATGACGGCCTCCCTGTCTTCGGGCGTGAGATAGCTTGGAAGGTAAGCGGGATTAACGCTTGTTATCCTGTTTATTTTGCATACCGTGTAGTTTTCGCTAAACCTTACGTATCTGTAGCCGTTGCCGTACTGGGTAAGGCTGACGGTCATGATGTCTTGAAGCTCTCTTCCCTCATCGTCAGATAAGGTTGCCGTGTTGTTGCAGTGGTTGTGGCCGG
>JAAZIO010000098.1 GCA_012800805.1 Clostridiales bacterium
AATCAGCGTTAAAAAGCTATTATTAAAAGGGATAATGCCGCATTAAAATGAACGCTATAAAAGAGGTCAGATTATAAAAAGTAAAAAGCATCTATCCCGATTTGCGTTAAAAAATCGGGATAGCGGCTTTATTGGTTTCAAATATTAGGTTAGTTAGTTTTTAACTAAACTGCTTTAGTATTAAAACCGCTTATTAATATTTATATTTAAAGGATAAACTGCTTAATAATTAAAACCGTTTAATAATCTATATATTTAAAGGATAACGGTCAGGCCGTAGAAAATAAGAATCAGCGCGTATCCTACCCCAACAGCAATAAGCGTAAAAGGAACGCTTATTCTCATAAACTCCCCCGCGCCAACCTCATAGCCGTTCTTTCTTAAAATACCCAGCCCCGCGATGTTTGCCGAAGCCCCAATGGGCGTAAGGTTTCCGCCCAAAGTCGCTCCCGAGAGCAGTCCCAGATAGAAAAGTATCGGGTTTATGGCAAAGGTCGCGGCAAGGCTCTTTGCAACGGGAAGCATGGTGAGAACATAAGGTATGTTATCGATAAACGCCGAAATTATAACCGACGCCCAAACGATTAGCGAGTATATTGCTATAATGCTGCCGCCGCCCGCCCTTTCGATAATTTTGCTTATGGCGTCAATAAGCCCCGCCCTTTCAATGGAACCTACAACAATAAACAGGCCGAAAAGCAGCAGCAGCGTCTTGTAGTCTATTTCTTTAAGCGTTTCCTTTACGGGCGCAAAGGACTTTTTTCGGATTGACTGAACCGCAACGCCGATAACCATAAGACCCACGCAAATTATTCCGTTAACGGGTATATTGTTTGGGTTTGGGATGAATGACGAAACAATCAGCAAAACTAGCATGGCAAGAATTAAAGCCGTAGGGAAATAATCTTTTACCGCGCTCCTCTCTCCCGCAATTATTGGAGCGGATTCCTTTCTGAACACAAATAGAAGCATTGCGGTTGCGGCGATTGCCGCCGCCTCAACTATAAAGAAGATGCCTATCGTACCGGTTTCGGAATGCCAGAAGAAATCAAGAAAGTTCATTCCCGCGTATCCTGCAAGCAAAATCGAGGTGGTGTCGCCGACAAGCGTAGCGGCGCCCTGCAGGTTTGATGAAATCGCAATGGCGACAATGCTCTTTACAGGGGAAATATCAAGCTTTTTGCAAATATTCAGCGCAACGGGCGCTACCATCAAAACCGTTGCCACATTGTCAACAAAGGCGGATATTAAGCCGGAAAACAGCGACAGCGCTATAATCGCCCACTTTACGTTTGGTGTTTTTTCAATGATAATATCGGCAAGCAGCGCGGGCATGCCCGAGGCTATAACGAGCGACACGATACCCATAGTTCCCGCAATCATCAAAAGGACATTCCATTCAATCGCCCAAAACACATCCTTTAGCGGCATGATTCCTAATACCACAAAGACGGCCGCAGAGCAAAGGGCTATCGTGGTTCTGTGTTTTGGAAGTGAAATCAATAAAACATAAGTTAACGCAAATATCGCAAGAGTAATCCAGATGGCGTTTTGGGCGATAAAATCGCGCATTGCTCCCCTCCAAGTATTAACTAAACAAGTCCATTGACTATTAATATATATGTAAAGTTTGATAAACTTATAAAGAAAATAAAAAGACGGCATTGATGCCGTCATTTTTTGCTTGCCCATATTGTTAAAAAACTTTTTTAGCTAACTGCATTTAAGAATGAATGAGGCCGCATATAGCGGCCTTATTTTATGCTTTTATTTCTTCTTCTTTATACTTTTCCATAAGCTGCTGGTTTTTATTGTAGAACATCAAAACCAGCTCTTTTACTATTTCGGGGTCGATTTTGCGTTTCATGCCTTCGGTTTCCAAAATGCGCTTGGGAACAACAACATCGCATTCGTTAAAGCCGAGCCTTCTCTTTATGCGAAGCTTTGAGGCATAAATTCTTTCGGCGGTTTCGGCAAGCTCGGCTTCCGTCATCTCCACGCCAAGCGCCGCAAACGCCTTCAGTATAGTGGCGTTATCGTAAACGCTGCGGGCAAAGAGGCAGGCGATAGCGGAGTTAATGATATTTCTGTTTACTTCCTCTTTGAAGATGTTGTCGATTAACACATCCTTATTGAATTCTTGGTCTTTGAACTTCTGGTCCAAGGAATAGCCGCCGTTGTCAAGGTGCGAGTGCCTTGCGCCGCACACATAGCCGACGATTGAGCCGTATCCCGTATGGTACTGGGGCATTTCGTTCCTTGCTATCTGCAATCCGAAATCCGCTCCGCCGTATTTTTCAGTTACCTCGCTGACGCCGTTGGCAAGCGACCTGTAAAAGTCCGTCTTTGCCTCGCCCATCTTGCGCAATACCTTGACATAGGTATCTTTATCACCGAATTTCAAAGGCATCTGGGTTTCGGCGTCGGTGATGACTCCCCTTAAATATGCCTCGGTTGCCCAGGCAAGGCAGCAGCCGCCCGATATTACGTCAAAGCCTATCTCTTCTGCCTCCGAAATAAGCTCCAAAATATCGTCGGTGTTGTCTATGCCGATAAGCGAGCCGAAGGCGGATATCAGCTCATAGTCATAAGAAACATTGAAGCTTTCGTAGTCGTATCCTTCCGCAAACTGTCTTCTGACCTGGCCGATATGTATGCAGCCTATGGGGCAGCCAACGCACGCGACCTTGCGGACAAGGTTTTTTTCGGCGAACATCTCGCCCGAGATTTCCTCGACGTGCTCGTATTCCGTCTGCTGGAGGTTTCTTGTGGGCAGAGCGCCGATTTTGTTGAGAACTTTTACGTTTATGGAAGTGCCAAGGTCATGATACTTGCTCATAAGAGTGGTGTTTGTAACCTTGTCGTAAAGCTCTCTGTAAGTTGCAAAGTATTTCTTGAGGTCGGGAACGGGACGGGTGCTGTCGCCCGCTGTAACCTGAATCGCCTTAAGGTTTTTGCTGCCAAAGCATGCGCCAAGGCCCAAGCGGCCGAAGTGACGGTAAGTGTCCACGTTGACGTTTGCGATTTTGCTCATCTTCTCGCCCGCAGGACCGATTCTTATAATGCTTCTCTTGCCGCTTCCGCCCTCAACGGTTCTGATGAACTGTCCGACGGACTCGGCGCCGATTCCCGCAAAAGACCTTGCGTCCTTTATTTCCACGTTGGTATCGGTAATTACGATATAGCTAAGCTTTTGCGCCTTGCCTGTTATTACTACCGCGTCAAAGCCCGCGTTAAAGAGCGTATAGGCAAGTCGGCCGCCCGCGTAGCTTTCGCCAAGCTCTCCCGTGAGAGGAGAAATAAACATGGCGACCGTCTTTGTCATAACGGGAAGCACCGACGACACCGCGCCGATTGCAAAAATAATCGGCTGCTCGGGGTCAAGCGGTTCTTTATCGGCTCTCATGTTTTCCTCAAGAAGCCTTGTTGCGACTCCCACGCCGCCCAAGTATTTTCTGAGATCCTCGCGCATATCGATTTTGACTTTCTTGTTTGTTAAATCTATGTATAAAACTTTTATGAAATTTTCGTTAATCATCTTCGCCTTCCTCCATGCTCAAGCAGTTATGAGGGCAGAACTTCGTGCAAAGACCGCACTGGTTGCAAACGATGGGGTATTTGTAATTTCTTACAAAATGGATTGCCTTCGCAAAGCAGGCCTCTTCGCATTTTCTGCACCCGATGCAGTGGGATTTGTTAAGCTTTACCCCGCCGCCTTCCCTTTTGGTAAGGGCATCGGTCGGGCAAACTTCCGCGCATGCGGGCGTATCGTTGTTGCATCCGCGGCAGTGGGTAGCAAAGTAGCTGCTGTTCAATCCTCCCAAAGTGCGGATTTTAATGGCCGCCATATTGTCGCTTAGCGACTGATGGTTGGCTGTTGCGCACACTCTCTGACAAGAGAAGCAACCAATACACTTATTGATTGCGTTTGATCTTAAATGTTTTGCCATAATTCCCTCTATATATGAAAAAAATATTGATACTAAGTGATATTGATAATATTTTATCGATTATATATTAGCACGGACTTTTCCATTATAACAACTTTTATTTAAATGAAAAAGCGTTTACGCTAATTTGTAATTTTTTCCTCCGCATTTGTCGAAACTTGTCGAGTTTTTATAGTTACAAAAAAGGATTATTAGCGTCTATCCTAAAAAAGGGCGAAAAAAAGGCCGCTTAGCGGCCTAAAAACTAATTAAATTCATTTCATAAAATTTTCAATGTCGCCTTCGACTGTTCCTATACCCGCGATATTGAATTTTTCGGTTAAAACCTTTGCGACATTAGGCGATAAGAAGCCGGGTAATGTTGGGCCAAGGTGAATATTTTTTACGCCCAGATATAACAGAGCAAGAAGAACGATGACGGCTTTTTGTGCGACTTCCTCGGTTTTTCCGCAGACGCCCCTAACGGTGCATCCGGTGTTTTTTGCGGTTTCTTGACACTGATAACAAAACATGCTCATTTTTCTTTCATCCTTTGATACCCTTTTTAATCTAAAATTTTACCGTCGGTGGATATGGTCACCACCCGCCACGGAATAAATTTGCCGCTGTTTATAAGAGCGTCTTTTGCGGCTTTTTCTATTCCGCCGCAGCAAGGCACTTCCATTCTCACTATCGTAACGCTCTTGATATCGTTGTTTTTAATAATTTCAGTCAGCTTATCGGAATAATCGACGCTGTCAAGTTTCGGACAACCTATAATCGTAATATGCCCTTTTATAAAGTCCTCATGGAACGAAGCGTAAGCGTAAGCCACGCAATCCGCCGCTATCAACAGCTTGGCGTTTTTGAAATACGGCGCATTGACAGGGACCAGCTTAATCTGCACGGGCCACTGCATAAGGCGGCTTTCGGACGGTCTTGAGGGGGCGGCGGCAGCGTCGTCATAGAAGCGGCTGATTGTTTTAGACTGAGTTCCCGGACAGCCGCAGGGCAGCGGTTTTATTTTCGGCTCGCTGTTTGCTTTTACGGCGCTTTCATCAAAAAGCGCGGCCTCTCTTTCTTCAAAACTTATCGCATTTACGGGGCAGGACGGCAGACAAGCGCCAAGACCGTCGCAGTAATCGTCACGCAAAAGTTTTGCTTTTCCGTCAACCATTCCTATCGCGCCTTCGTGGCAGGCGGACACACAGGCTCCGCAACCGTTGCATTTTTCCTGGTCTATTTTAATTATTTTCCTCTTCATTATTTTTTTCTCCTTGCTTTTTGTAAGTTCAGTATACTATAATGAAAACATCAAATCCGTTGTTTTTACAACAAAAGCGCGTATTATGGAAAATTTGAAGCAATTATTGATGTCTTCGCGGCTGTTTAACGGTATTAAAGAAGAGGAACTGTCCGCTGTTTTATCTTGTATAACTTATAAAACCGCCTCGTATGCTATGGAGCAATATGTATATATAAGAGGCGAAACAATCAATTCCATTGGAATGGTTTTAAAAGGAAAGGCGCATATAGTTCAAGATGACTACTGGGGCAACCGAAGCATATTGGCGCAGGTTACGGCGGGAGATTTGTTCGGCGAAACCTACGCCTTTTCCAGCAACAGGCCGATAGATGTTTCCGTTGTCGCAGAGCAAGGCAGCGAAATTATATTTTTCCCGTTTTCAAGGCTTATTACCGTTTGCGGCTCCGCATGCCTGTTCCATAACAGGCTTATTAGAAATTTATTAAACATAGTGGCTGAAAAAAATCTTGCTATGACAAGAAAGATGCAATATTTATCGCGAAGAACCACAAGAGAAAAACTGTTGCTATACCTTTCCGATGAATGTAAAAAACAGGGCCAACAAGATTTTACGATACCTTTTAACAGACAGCAGCTTGCCGACTATCTTTTGGTTGACAGAAGCGCCATGTCAAACGAGCTGTCAAAACTAAAAAAAGAAGGCATCATAGATTTTCATAAAAACAACTTCAGATTAAAAAGCGATAAGGTTATAGATTAAGTGTTTAAACCATTATACCACGGCAATTTATATTTTCAATACTTAAATCTAATTATAATTAAAGCTTAAAAAAGTCAGCCGCCCGTAAAGAGCGACTGCCTTTATTTCAAAAAATTATTTGACCCGTTTTCAGCGTTAAACGCTTATAATATGACTGCTTTAGTTGAAACGAAAAGCCGCAATAATGAGGCTTAAAAATACCTATTATCCCAGCGCGACTATGCCGAAAACAAGCGTGAACAGAGCGACCGTTTCGCAAAGTCCGACTACTGTAAGATACTGCGCGAAACCTTTTCCCGTTTCTGCCAAGGCGTCAGCTCCCGCAGCGCCCGTTTTTCCCTGGAATACGGCAGAGAGCGCAAACGCCAAACCGCTTACGAGACCCAAACCGAACAAAAACGAGGGGTCAATGGCGGAAGACTTCATCTGCTGCATCAATAGGAAGCCGTAAATCGTCTGTGTGAGAGGCGCGCCGGCAAAAACCGTAAGAATAAAAGGCGCCGATTTATTGTTCATGTAGCATTTTTTCCATGACCCTATAGATGCCTGACCCGCTATGCCGATTCCTATTGCGGAGCCTATCGCGGCGATACCCATAGCCAAAGCCGCAGCTAACATTCCTAAGTTCATAATTATTCTCCTTACAATTAGTTTTAATTTATATGCGTTTTAATTTATAAACGGTTTGAATTTATGCCCGCTCCAGGTTATGTCAAGGTGCGAGGAAAACTCCAAGGTGTTTAGTCTGATGCCGTGAACGATAACGGAAAGAACATTCAAAATCATGTTCAATCCGTGACCGAACACCAAGATGACAATGGCAAATATCATGAACAGAAAGTTGCCAAAAAGCGGCCCCACCAGTTCGTTTACGGTTACCGATATCGCGGCGCCCGCAAGACCGACCGCCCAAAGCCTGATGTAGGATACGATATCCGAAAACACGTTTACCACGCCGAGCAAAACAGATACTATGTTTTTTAAACTGGCGATAATTGATTTTTTGATGCTGCCGCTGTAGTTTGCAAACACAAAGGTCAGAACAAATCCCACGCCCGTTAACGCAAGAGAAACAATACCAATGGGCACGCCTCCGATTTTAAGGCCCATGGAAAAGACCTGACCGTTTACGACAAAGCTAAGAACCAGATAGAATATGCCGATAAGCTGGAATATCGAGCCGATATCGCCAAGAATTTTAAGCGACTTTCTGTTTCTTACGGCGCATTTTATGTGCGCTATGGTAAGCTGAACGAGAGCTAAAGAGAAACAGAATATCTGAAGGTTTTGCGTGGTAGTAAGTCCCGCGCCTTCGGGCATCCATGGCGCCGTCCAGATTTTGTCCGCGTAAACGTTTGAAATTAAAGGTATCGACAAAGATTTAAGCCACTTAGGCAATAGTTCTGGCGAAAGTCCAAACCAAGTGCAGGTCAGAGCGCCCCAAACTACCGTCGACAGCCCAAACAACCCTATAAGCAAAAATGCGGGCGCTATCGGTTTTTTGGTAAAAAGCGACTTAAGTATAGGAATTAAAGCTATCAAGCATATCAACAGCCCGTAACCGCCGTCTCCGAAGATAATACCGAAGAACACAAGGATAAACGCAAGGAACCATCCCGAAATGTCATACTCATAGTAGCCGGGAACGGTGCCGAGAAAATCCATGACGGGATATATAAGGCTTACAAACTTGTTGTTTTTAAGCTTTGTGGGAACATTGTCCTCTTCTCCTGGCTCGTCTGCGATAAGTCCCCAGCTGTTGTCCGTAGCCGTTTTTTTAAGCAAAGGAAGATTATCCTTTTCTATATATCCTTTAAAGTAAGCCACTGTAACGGGGCGGCTATCATCCATGGAGAGCTTTTCTTCCGCCATTCCCGCGCAGTAAGTTTCAAACTCAACTTCCTTTTCAAGGCGCTTTATTTCTTTTTTTATGCTTTCAACGCTGCTTGCGTATGAGGAAATCTTTTCTTCTATCTCCCCTATTTGTTTTGTATAAGCGCTGATTTCATTTCTCATTTTTAAGCAGGAGACTTTCGGCAGCGATAAAAGATATTTTTCTAGTGCTGCAAGGGTTTCGGCCTCAAAATTTGACCTTACAGTCAAAAATTTTACCGAAGACCTTGATGAAGCCAATCTTACCGTCTTTATGCTTTCGGGAAGAGCTAAATATTCCGATTTCGGCATCTCATAAAGACCGATATCGACTCCTTTTAAGCGAAGTTCTAAAATGCTTTCGGGGTCAATATCTCCCCACTTTTTCAGCCTTTGAAGCTCGGCGCTGAGGGCCGCGCGCTGCGTATGGCATTTGGTTTTCTCTTCAGAAAGCAAAGCGATTTCCTTTGCAAGAGCCAGCACTTCCAACGAATCTAGTTCCTTTTGCTTTTTGCTTTTTGATTTGCCTATCGTAAACAGGGCGTTTTTTAAAAGCGCGATATTATCTTTAAGCTGATTTAGCTTTTCGCTTGATGCCTCGGATATTTCGATGTCGACGATTCCAAGCTCGCCCAGTTTTTTTAATGTTTCTTCTTTTTTATCCCCAAGCGTTATAAGGGATATTTTTTTCATAGGGACAATCATAAGGAATGAACCTCCCCATGTGAAGATTTTTCACTGCTTTTTGCTATTTTGCGCTTTGATATTTTTGAGCGCACAACCGCGCTTACCTGTTGGTCTGCCAGATATATCGTGATTTTTTTGATGCTTTTCTCCGTTTCAGGTATTTTCACCTTTTCAAACAGGTTGACTCTTTGAGAGGTTGCCTTAAGCTCCGCCTGCAAAAGTCTGACCTGTTCATCCAACACCTCTGCCTGCAGGTCAAGCGAAATTGCTTTTTCTATATGACCTGCCGCGATATCCACCCAAAGCGGAGTTTGGTATAAATCGTAATCGCTTCTTTTAAACTCCGCACCCTCAAATGTGGGCATATCGACGCCCGCGATATTGGCTTTTCCTTTTTTTATGTCGCTGACTTCGATTACCCCTTCGGGGAACGCGCCTATTTCGCTGAAAACGCCAATCCAATCACTAAAGCCTTTTTCAAGCTCTTCCTTTTCCTTTCTTACCGCTCTGGCTTTCGCTTCAATTACGCGAATTTCCGACTGCAGTTGCTGCTTTTTTAGAATGAGGGTAGGCAAATAACGCCTGTAAAGTTTCAGGGCGTCTTTTTGAGATTTTAATTCGTTTTTGGTTAATTTGATTTTAGCCAAAACCAAAAACCTCCTTAATTCTTAGGCCAAAATTCATCGGTAATGTCTGACCTTATTCCGGTCTCTTCCTTGGTGAAGCACTCCGACAGGATTTTCCAACCAAGGTCCAATGACTCCTCAAGCGAAAGATTAACCGAAAGGTCCATCAGCTTCTTTTCGAAAAGCTCGCCGTATTTCAAAAGCTTTTCGTCCCAGCGAGATATGGAAAAGCCCATGTTTTTCTTTTCAAGCGTTTCTTTGTAGGCGGCGTAAAGGCGTATCATGCCGTCCATAAGCGCGCGGTGGTCCTTTCTCGTTTTGCTGTTAACGTTTTGCTTTAAACGGGAAAGGGAGCCGAAAGGCTCAATGCGACCGCCTTTAAGATAATACTGGCCCTCGGTGATATATCCCGTATTGTCGGGGACGGGGTGCGTTACGTCGTCGCCCGGCATTGTGGTAACCGCAAGAACGGTAACCGAGCCCGAATCGGCAAAGTCTACCGCCTTTTCGTAACGGGCCGCAAGCTGGGAATAAAGGTCGCCCGGGTAGCCGCGGTTTGAGGGAACCTGCTCTTGAATGATTGCGATTTCCTTAAGCGCGTCAGCGAAGTTGGTCATATCGGTGAGCAGCACAAGCACATCTTTGTTTAAAAGCGCGAACTGCTCGGCAACCGCTAGCGCCATATCGGGAATCATCATGCACTCTACCGTGGGGTCTGAGGCGGTATGGATAAACATAACCGTTTTGCTTAGCGCGCCGCCCCTTGACAGTTCGTCTTTAAAATATAAGAAGTCGTCGTATTTAAGTCCCATGCCGCCAAGCACGATTACATCCGCTTCCGCCTGCACGGCAATGCGCGCAAGAAGCTGGTTGTAAGGCTCGCCCGAAATTGAAAAGATGGGGAGCTTTTGGGATACAACCAAAGTGTTGAACATATCTATCATGGGAATATTCGTTCTCAGCATGCGGTTTGCGAGAATTCGTTTTGTGGGATTTACGGAGGGGCCTCCGATTGGTTTCATATTTTCGTTAAGCGCGGGCCCTTTGTCTATAGGCTCGCCCGAACCGTTGAAAATTCTGCCCAGCAGATTCTCGCTGAAAGACACCCGCATTTCGTGCCCCAAAAAGCGGACTTCATCGCCCGTGGAAACGCCCTGACAGCCCGCAAATACCTGCAGCGACACGGTGTCACCGTCTATTTTGTTGACCTGAGCCAGGGATTTCCCGAAACGGGTGTTTATCTGGGCAAGCTCGTTATAACGAACGCCGCTTGCCTTTACCGTAATGACGTTGCCGATGATGGATTCGATTTTGTTGTATATCTTGTTCACTGTTATTCACCGTCCTTAAGTAAGCGTTCCGCCGCCTTTTCCAGCCTGCCGCCTCTTTCTTCATAAAGCTTATCGATTTCGGCTTCCGCCTTAACGAATGCTTCGCTTTGGAATTCGGTATAGTTCCAGTCAATGAATTTTTGACGCATACGGTTGAAAAACGCGCGCGCGTCATCTTTGCTGTCAAGGTCGTAGCGGCTACCAAGAACATGGATTAGTTTATCGGTTACATATCTTTGACGCAAAGTGCCGCAGTTGGCGTCTATAGGGTCGAAAGAGTTTTGTTGCAGATACACAGCGTCTAGCATCTCGGATTTGAGATAAGCGATAAAGTCCTCAAGAGTTATACCCTCTTCGCCGATAACTTTCATCATGGAGGCAATCTCGCTTCCGTAATGAATGATGTTTTTGTAGTATTCGGTTTTTTTGCGGTCAATTACGCCTTTATACTTAGACCATGAAATGAGCGGGTCGATTGCGGGATACTTTCTTGCGTCGGAGCGCTCGCGCGAAAGGCCGTGGAAAGCGCCAACCACCTTCAAAGTTGCCTGCGTCACGGGCTCTTCAAAGTTTCCGCCGGCGGGGGAAACCGTTCCGCCGATGGTTATCGAACCTTTGCTTCCATCGGACAAACGGACATATCCCGCCCTTTCATAAAACGAAGCGATGTAAGACTCCAAATACGCGGGGAACGCTTCTTCGCCTGGTATCTCCTCCAGCCTTCCCGACATCTCTCTAAGCGCCTGAGCCCAGCGCGAGGTGGAGTCCGCCAAAAGAAGAACGTGAAGCCCCATTTGTCTGTAATACTCCGCAAGCGTGACCGAGGTGTATATGGAAGCCTCACGGGAGGCGACGGGCATTGATGAGGTATTGCAGATTATGATAGTTCTTTCCATCAGCGAACGGCCAGTCTTTGGGTCGGTAAGCTTTGGGAACTCGGTTAGGGTCTCGACAACCTCGCCCGCGCGCTCGCCGCAAGCGGCGATTATTACGATATCAACGTCAGCGTATTTTGATGTGGTGTGCTGAAGAACCGTCTTGCCTGCGCCAAAGGGGCCCGGAATGCAATATGTTCCTCCTTTTGCCACGGGAAAGATGGAGTCTATAAGGCGTATTTTTGTTTCCATCGTTTCGACGGGGGCAAGTCTTTCGCTGTAGCATTTGATGGCGCGCTTGACGGGCCAATTGAAAGACATGGTGAGCGGTATATCTCTTCCTCGCTCGTCGGTAATTACGGCGACGGTGTCTTTAACGGTATATTCGCCCTTTTGCGCAATGGATTTTAAGGTATATTTTCCGTTGAGATAAAACGGGAGAAATATTTTATGCGTAAAAGCGTATTCGGGAACGGTTCCTATATAGTCACCAGCTCTAAGGGTGTCGCCGACTTTGGCTACGGGCGTAAATTCCCATTTCTTTTCGCCGCTCAGCCCGTCGGCATAGTTGCCGCGCTCCAAAAACCAGCCCGCTTTTTCGGCCAGGACGGGAAGAGGATTTTGAAGACCGTCATAAATCTGGCCAAGCAGACCGGGGCCAAGCTGCGCCGAAAGCATATCTCCCGTGAATTCAACAACATCTCCGCATTTGATGCCGCCTGTCATTTCATAGACCTGTATCTGCGCGATGTTGCCTCTTATACGGATAACCTCACTTTTAAGTGAAGTGTTGTCAACTTTAACGTAGCAGATTTCATTCATGGAAACGTTGCCGCTAAATTCCACGGAAACCAGGTTTCCGTTGATGCTAACGACTTTTCCTCTATTTTCGCTCATCAGCAAGCCTCCGACTTTCCTTTTAAAATTGAGTTGTAGATTCTTTTATATTCGGCTTCTCCAAGGGCTTTGTCAAACTGCCTTATACGCGATATCAGCTTCAGTTTGATTGCGTAGTAAAAGACAAATTCCTCCGAGAAGTTATCCATGGGTCTCAGTGTTTCCAAAAAACCAAGGCGGTAATTTAGCAGATAAATTTCCGCTTCAAGAGGGTTATCCATTCCCAGCGCGGTGTTAGATATCGTTTCCAGGTGCCTTGGAACATAATAGTTTTTCAAATCAAAAGACCTGTTCAGATTTTCCGCCCGAGCTTTTGCGAGCGCAAGGCGCAGATTCCTTTCCCCGTCATTCCATGCCTGTATCAATTTGGAATCCGATTTTTCAAAATCCATTTTGGGAGCAAGCGTTATGTTTTCAATTTCTTTCAATGCCTTTTTACCCAAATGACGGCCGCACAGCTCCAAAAAGCGTTCCTGTGTTATGGGAAGCGGGGTATTCTCGCCGATGCCGTCCAAAGAAGGCAGTTGGGCAACCAGATAGTATTCAGCCATTATTGCTCCTCTTTTAAAAGCTTGGCGATTCTTGGGCTGAGATAGGCGGAAAGCATATCGACCACGGCTTCCGAGGAATAATCGTAATAAATACGGCCGTTGTTTACGGCTATGCGGAAGCCTCCGTCAAAGTTGTCGCTAGCTTTAAGCGTTACGCCGTTTAGCATTTTTTTGTTTAAGGCACAAAGCAGTTGTTCTTCAAGCGTTTTCAAGTCATTGCCGTTCAAAATCACCGATATGTTTTCGGCGTCCTCTCTTGCCGCCCAACTCTCGATAACTTTTATAATGATATCGCAAAGCGCTTTGGATGAATAGATAGAGTCCACGTTTTCTCTTATTATAGCGTTCAGTTCTCTTGTAACGCTTTCCCTAAATGATATAAGCAGGTTTCGTCCGGCCTGGCGTATAGCCTCATCGCTTGTTTTAACCATATGTTCCAGCTTAACCTTAGCGTCTGACAAAATTTTGTCTGCCTGAGCCTGAGCGTCGGCTATAATGCTCTCGGCCTCGGCCTTTGCCGTGTCAATTATATTTTTGGCTTCCGCTTCCGCAGCGGCTACGCCGTCCTTTTTAATCTGTTCGATGAGTTCTTGAAGTTGGATCTCCATAGTCTTTACACCCTTTTATATGATTGCTTCTTAAATATTAATATAGGAACCCCTGCCCCTGCAGCCAGCTGGTTCCCTTTTATTAATATTTAAACTATTTGTTTTTTTTAGATTTAACATATTTTTTTATTTAAGTCAAGAACTTTAAACCAATAACTTAATATAATGTTAGACATAAATTAACATATTATTGTTTTGCTCTCTCTTTATTCTTTTATCAAACAAAAGCCCGCCTTTTGCGGGCTTCTTATTGCACGCCTGCTTGCTCTGCTTTTTTTATAATACTCCTTTTTTTGGCGATACGCCAAAAAACTCGGCAAGGGCTTTAAGCCCGTCGCCAGGTATTACGTTAATCCTTTGACAACCGTTTGTCAAGCATATATATTTGAGCGGTTTTTCCACCGTTTCTATCTATCGCCTCGGTATTCATCCGCCAAAGCCTTAGCGTAAAGTATTAGCATTTTTTGCGGCTGCTTATTGACATATTGCAAAGCTTGTTTCTATATTGTAACTTAAGAGTAGTTCTTTTATTTACCGCTTTAGCGTTTTAATATTGAGGAATAAATTGAATTGAAAAAGAGGGAGAGAATGAAAAGGTTTTTTTATACGCTGGCTCAGATAATATGGGGATTTCCGCAAACACTTGCGGGGTTTATGGTTTTTCTTTTTACTATAGGATGCCCCCGCAAAATATTTCACGGCGCCGTATGCACAAGCTGGAAGCTTAAGTCAAGTTTATCTTTGGGGCTTTTTATATTCGTTACGGATGACCCGTTCTTCCGTTATAGAAGCCAAAAGGATAAATACAGCTATGATGAGTTCCGTAACATGATAGCCGTGCACGAATACGGCCACACTATTCAATCCCTTATATGGGGGCCGCTATACTTGCTTACTGTTGGCGCGCCGTCTTTTATTTGGGCAAACGTGCCCTACTTTAAAAAAAAGCGGGAAAGCAAAAAAATATCCTATTTTGATGTTTATCCCGAAAGTCAGGCCAACAAACTGGGCGAGAGGGCGACGGCAATGCCCTCGCCCGGCAATATCTTAGCGTGAATTTAACTTATTCTTTAATTGCAACAGCGTTAAATTTAAGAATAATTTTAAATAGCGTAAATTTTTAGTTATA
>JAAZIO010000099.1 GCA_012800805.1 Clostridiales bacterium
GTAGAGCATGCGGCTGTTAACCGCAGTGTCGCTGGTTCGAGTCCAGCAGGGGGAGCCAGAAAAACCACTTTTGACAATTGTCGAAAGTGGTTTTTTATATTGGTCAACGTTTTAATAAATCTTTTAACTTTTTTGCTATGATTAGATTTTTATGCTATGATTAAGCGGACAGCTGAAAATAAAATATTTTACGAAAGCTTTTTATTTATATAAATAGATTTTTTATTTAGATAAATAAAGTAAGCTGATTTGTTTTTATAATGAACCGAGAGGAGCTTAAAAAATTTATCTTTGATAATTATTCCGTAACGCCTGACCTGCCGTGGCCGCAGTATCCAAACTACCTTGTGTTTCGCCATGACGGCAACAAAAAGTGGTTTGCGCTTATCATGGATGTGCCGGAAAAAAAGCTCGGGCTGAATATTGATGAGAGCGTAAGCGTTGTAAACTTAAAATGCGACCCGCTTTTGCTTGGCTCCTTTTTAAATGAGAAGGGAATATATCCCGCCTATCACATGAACAAAGCAAACTGGCTTTCGGTGGCGCTTGACGGCAGCGCAAGCGACGAAACAATAAAGTTTTTGCTTGATTTAAGCTTTAATCTGACCATGCCCAAAACAAAAAGACAAAATAAAGAGCTTGATAAGTTTTAATTAGACAACAAGAGCGTTGACAAGATATAACAAAGCTAAGATGGTTTCAATTCTTTAAGAAAAAAAATTAAAGCAAGAAAAATTGTTTAAAATAAAAAACCCGCTTATGCGGGTTTTATTTTTTTATTCGCCTTTCATGTCGATTGCTTTGCTCTTTCCGTCCAAGATGTCGGCGCAAAGTTTCATTGACTCGCCGATAGCCGCGTCGATGTCGTCCTCGGTTACCCCAAGCTTGAGACAACCAAGCGACTTATCGATAAAAGTTTCGGCGCACATGACATCGGTAAACTTAACCATGTTAAGGCCGCCTTCGTGGCCGGCTTTCTTTTGCTGTTTCATAATCTGCTTTCCGCCAAGGATATACATCCAGTTGGGTATTGTTTTAATTTTTTTCTCCTCGCAGCCGAGGTGCTTTTTGGCTATGGTCAAAAACTCAACCCAGCTCATGTTAAACCAGCCTATGGGATAGCAGTTTCCGCCCTTGTTCATGGTAAGCGCGTTGGCAAGCGCCTGACCGACCTGACGGACGGTTACCATTGTCGTTCCGCCCTTCGGGTAGTAAATGGTGCCTTTTGCCGAGCGAATCATTTGGGCGATGAACATCCAAACGGGTTTTCTTCCCTTTTGGGAGCCGAAGATATAGGGCAGCTCAAGCACCGCTACGTCAAAATTCTCGTCTGCGAACGACAGCGCCATTTTTTCCTGGTCTATGCGCGAGCGGATATAGGGATGCCATTTGCAAAGCTCCTTATCGGGCCAGATTTTGGCAAAGTAGGAAAAATACGAGCCGCAGATGGAAACATGCTTTACACCGCTCTCTTTTGCTATTTTTAGCAACCTTTCAAGAGGCGTGATGTTGTATTTTTTGAAAAGCTCGTAAATGGGCGCGGGGCCTTCCACTCGCTCGTCAACGCCCGCCGCAAACACAAAGCCTTCGCAGCCTTCAAAATGGCGCCTTAGCTCATCGTCGCTCATATCGAGATAGCTGCCGAATTCTATTTTCATTTCGGGCGGAAGTTCCGCTCCTTCGGGGATGGGCGGAAGCGCAAGAGAGGTTACCTCATGGCCCATGGCTATAAGCTGCTTTGCGCATTCGCTCCCAAGCAATCCGGTTCCCCCTATCAAAAATACTTTCATATCGGTTACTCCTTTTTTATTTATCTAAAATTTCCTATCAAAATTAGTATCTCAAAAACTAGAAGTTTTAGTTAAGCAAATTAAAACAAACAATAAACTGCTAAATAAGCAAATCAAAACTACAATGAATAAGGAAAAATTACTTTATGCAGCCATCTCATTATAATTATAACAGCAAAGCAAATGATAAACAATAATGATTTTTTTATAAATTAAAGCCGCAAGTTTAAAGCCGCAAAATGCGCCTAAATCAAAACGCGCCTTTTGACGTCGCGCCCCCGCCAATAAGGGGCTTTAGCGTTTAAAATTTCGCCTCACACGGCGTATTAGCGCCCAATTTAAAAAAGTTTAAAAAAATGCTTTTATTTAATTGAGATTTTATGGCTTTAATGCTATATTATATATATATAGATAATTATTATATTATATTATATATCCTAAATTGATATAGGCTTTGGAGGCTTATGGGAGAGGTAAAACATTCCTACAACGAGCAGGATATACAGGTGCTTGAAGGGCTTGAGCCCGTAAGAAAGCGCCCCGGCATGTATATCGGTTCAACCGACGAGAGGGGGCTTCACCATCTTGTGGCAGAAGTCGTGGACAACTCCATAGACGAGGCGCTAGCCGGATTTTGCAACCACATTGAGGTCGCAATACTAAAAAACGGCGCCGTCAGGGTATCTGACAACGGCAGAGGCATACCCACGGGCATAGTCGAAAAGGAAGGGAAGTCGGCCGTTGAGGTCGTATTGACAAAGCTTCACGCAGGCGGAAAGTTCGGTTCCGGCGGATACAAGATATCGGGCGGGCTGCACGGCGTCGGCGTGTCATGCGTCAATGCGCTGTCCGAGTGGCTTGAGGTTGAAGTGCGTCAGGACGGAAAAATCTTCAAGCAGGTTTTCAACCGCGGCGTGGCGCAAAGGGCGCTTCAAATCATCGGGGAAACGCAAGAGACCGGCACGACCATAACCTTTTACCCCGACAGTGAAATCTTTGAAACGCTTGAATTCAATTACGACACCTTGAAAACCCGCCTCCGCGAGCTTGCCTATCTCAACAAAGGGCTTTTGATTGAAATTTGCGACGAACGCCCCGAGGTTGTAAAGCGTGAATCGTTCTGCTATCAGGGCGGCATCGTATCGTTTGTGGAGAGCCTTAACAAAAACAAAACCACGCTATTTAATGATGTCATTTATTTTGAGCAGATTTCAGACGACTGCAAGGTTGAAATAGCCCTTCAATACAACGACGGCTACTCCGAGACCGTATACGCTTTCGCAAACAACATAAATACCGTTGAGGGCGGTACGCACCTTGACGGCTTTAAGGCTACGCTCACCAAAGTCATTAACGACTACGGCAAAAAGGCGGGAATACTTAAAGAATCCGAGAAACTCTCGGGCGAGGACGTTAGGGAAGGTTTGACCGCAGTTATCTCGGTTAAGCTGTCCGACCCGCAGTTTGAGGGACAGACCAAGACCAAGCTGGGCAACAGTTTCATGCGTCAAGTGGTATCTAAAGCCATGCAGGAGTGCTTGGGAACATACCTTGAAGAGCACCCGAAAGAGGCCAGGGAACTTCTTTTAAAGACAGTTTCCGCCCAAAGAGCCAGAGAAGCGGCAAGGAACGCGAGGGAGCTAGCTAGAAGAAAAAATCCGCTTGAGTCCACAACTCTTCCCGGCAAGCTTGCGGACTGCACAGAGAAAAACCCCGAGGTTTGCGAGATTTACCTTGTAGAGGGCGACAGCGCGGGCGGCACGGCAAAGCAGGGCAGGGACCGCAGGTTCCAAGCGGTTCTGCCGCTGAGGGGCAAGATACTTAACGTGGAAAAGGCAAGGCTCCACAGGGTGCTTGAAAACGAGGAAATAAAAGCGATGATAACCGCTTTCGGCTGCGGCATAAAGCAGGACTGCGACCCGTCGAAGCTTCGCTATAACAGAATAATCTGCATGACGGACGCCGACGTGGACGGCTCGCACATAAGAATACTTATGCTGACATTCTTCTTCCGTTTTATGCGTCCGCTTCTTGAGGGCGGGCACATCTACATCGCCCAGCCGCCGCTATATAAAGTTTCGGTCAAGGGAAAGGAGAGGTATTTCTACAGCGACAATGACCTTAACGCCTACATCGCAAGCCTTGACAAAAAGTCATACGAGATACAGCGCTATAAAGGCCTCGGCGAAATGAACGCCGGCCAGCTTTGGGAAACCACGATGAATCCCGAAACGAGAACGCTGCTTCAAGTTACAATGCAGGACGCAATCTCGGCGGACGAGAGCTTCAGCATGCTTATGGGTGAAGTTCCCGAGCTTCGCCGCCAGTTCATAGAACAGAACGCAAAACTAGTCGAAGAGCTTGACGTATAATCGAGGGTGAAGATGGCACATAAACAGGAAAAAGAAAGCGACATCTTAGAGGCGCTTGACAAATCCAAAATCGTAAAGGTTGAGGTTGAAAACGAGCTTAAAAAGTCTTTTATCGCCTATGCTATGGCGGTCAACGTATCGCGTGCGATTCCCGATGTAAGGGACGGCCTAAAGCCCGTTCACAGAAGAATTTTATATTCGATGAACGAGCTGAACCTGACTTCCGACCGCCCTTACCGCAAGTGCGCGCTTATCGTCGGCGATGTTTTGGGCAAATATCACCCCCACGGCGACAGCTCGGTTTACGACGCGCTGGTGCGCCTTGCGCAGGACTTTTCAATTGGTTATCCCTTAATCGACGGCCACGGCAACTTCGGCTCCGTTGACGGCGACCCGCCCGCGGCATACCGCTACACCGAGGCAAGGCTCAGCAAAATTGCCGCGGAGATGATTCGCGACATAGACAAAAAGACGGTAGATTTTTATCCCAACTTCGACGATACAAGAATGCAGCCCAAGGTATTGCCGTCAAGGTTCCCAAACCTTTTGGTAAACGGCTCGGACGGCATAGCTGTTGGCATGGCGACAAGCATTCCTCCGCACAACCTTGGCGAAGTCATAGACGCGACGATTGCGCTGATTCGCGACCCCAACATGTCGGTTGATGAACTTATGGAGTTTATTCCCGCGCCGGATTACCCCACGGGCGCTCTGGTCATGGGAAGGGCGGCTATAAGGCAGGCTTACCGCAATGGCAAAGGCGCCGCGGTCATACGCGCAAAAACAGATATCGAAGAGCTGCCCAACGGAAAGAGCAGGATAGTGATTACCGAAATTCCCTATCAGGTAAACAAAGCTAAGCTGATTGAAACAATAGCCAACCAGGTGCGCGACAAAAGGCTTGAGGGAATCGCCGACATAATGGAAGAGACCGACAGGACGGGCATGAGGATAGTAATCGAAACCAAGCGCGACGCCAACGCCCAGGTCGTTTTGAACAAACTCTTTAAACAGACCAATCTGCAAATCACGCAAAGCATAATCCTTCTTGCCCTTGTTGACGGCGTGCCCAAAATTTTGAATTTAAAAGAAATCCTTGAGCACTACATCGCCCACCAAGAGGATGTAATTATCCGCCGCACCAGGTTTGACCTTGAAAGAGCGGAGGAGCGCGAGCATATCTTAAGCGGGCTTGCCATAGCGCTTGCCTCAATCGACGAGGTTATTGAGGTCATCAAAAAGTCCAAAGACCGCCAAGACGCCATGGACCAGCTTATGAGCCGCTTTGAGCTTAGCGACAAGCAGGCGAACGCGGTTTTGGAAATGAAGCTGCAAAGGCTGACTTCGCTTGAGGTTGAAAAGGTTATCGAAGAGCTGGAGGAAAAAAGAAAGGAAATTGCGGAATACAAACGCATACTTTCTTCAATCGACGCGGTAAAAGAAATAATTATTCAAGAGCTTGGCGAGATAAGGGCAAAATACGCCATTCCAAGACGCACCGAGATAAGTTACGACTATAACGAGATAAACATCGCCGACCTTATAGAAAAAGAGGACATCGTGGTTACCATGACGCACTTTGGCTATATAAAGCGCATGCCCGTGTCCGAATACAAGAGCCAAAAGAGGGGCGGCATAGGCATTACGGCACACAAGGCTAAAGAAGAGGACTTTGTGGAAAACCTGTTTATCACAAACACCCACGACGACATACTCTTCTTTACCAACATGGGCAAGGTGTTCTCGCTCAAGGGCTACGATATCCCCGAGGCGCAGCGCGCGGCAAGGGGAAGGGCGATAATCAACCTTATACAGCTGTCGCCCGAGGAAAAGGTTACCGCGGTTCTGCCTTTAAAAGAGGAACAAAGCGGATACCTTGTGCTTGCCACAAAGAACGGCCTTATAAAAAAGACATCGCTTGAGGAATACAGAAGCATAAAGAGGAACGGCAAGAAGGCAATTACGTTTGTGGACGACGACGAGCTTATTTCCGCCGTCATCACAAGCGGCGAGGATGAGCTTATCGTTGCGTCCTCTGGAGGCCTCGCTATAAGGTTTGCCGAAAAGAATGTAAGACCTA
>JAAZIO010000100.1 GCA_012800805.1 Clostridiales bacterium
CCCATTTCACAGCTTGCCCAGCTTACAAGCGGAATTCTTACCGCTCTTGCGGGCGCTCAGAGGATATTCGACCTGCTTGACCAAAAGCCCGAGGAGGACGACGGCTTTGTGGAGCTTGTCAATATAGACGAAAACGGCAAAGAAGTCTCAGAGCGCACGGGAATATGGGCTTGGAAGAAAACAGGCGATGGCGGTATGGCGGCATATGTCAAAGTAAACGGTGAAGTGAAGTTTGACGGCGTTAACTTTGGCTACAATGAAAACAGTCTTGTGCTTAAAAACATCAATCTGTTTGCAAAAGACGGATATAAAATAGCGCTTGTCGGCTCTACGGGAGCGGGCAAAACCACCATTACAAACCTCATAAACAGGTTTTACGATGTCCCCGAGGGAGCGATACTGTATGACGGTATAAACATAAAGGACATCAAAAAACCGCACCTTAGGCGCTCTCTTGCTATGGTGCTTCAAGATACCCACCTCTTTACGGGCACGATACGAGACAACATCCGTTACGGCAGGCTTGACGCGACCAACGAAGAAATAGAAGCGGCGGCAAAAATCGCTAACGCCGACTCTTTCGTGGCGCACCTTGAAAACGGCTATGACACCGTAATCAGCGGTGACGGCTCCAACCTCTCGCAGGGTCAAAGGCAGCTTCTTGCCATTGCGAGAGCGGTTGTTGCCGACCCGCCCGTGCTTATCCTTGACGAGGCTACAAGCTCAATAGACATGCGCACGGAAAGGCTTATCGTTGACGGCATGAACAAGCTTATGGAGGGAAGAACGGTGTTTATAATCGCTCACAGGCTGTCGACGGTAAGAAACGCCGATTTGATTTTGGTGCTTGAGCGCGGCGAGATAATCGAACGAGGCAACCACGATGAGCTTATTGCTCAAAAAGGTAAATACTATCAGCTCTATACGGGAGCTTTTGAGCTTGAATAAAGAGACCATACGGTCTCTTTTTTAATTGGCATTGACAGCGGCCTTTATGCTATATTAAAATTAGGCAGAGGTGTTTATGAGTTATTCGGTTAAATTAATCAATAAGTTTTCAAGTTTTGTAGACAAAAGCGACACAAAGCGCTTATCCACTCAGACCGAACCCGAAGATGTGGTAAAGGTCAAAAACATCGTCTATGCCGGCGACGGCAGCGATATCTACCGCCTGCTTGATGTCTATTATCCCGAAGGCGCTAAAGGAAAGCTTCCCGTGATAATCGACATTCACGGCGGAGCATGGTTTTACGGCACAAAAGACATAAACCGCATTTACGCTCAAAAGATAGCCCGTGAGGGGTTTGCCGTGGTCAATATGTCATACAGGCTGCTCTTTAACGGCGGAAACATACATACAATGGTTGAGGATGTCTTTGGTGTTTTCAACTGGATTAAACAAAACGAAGACAACTACCCATTTGATTTAAAAAATGTGTTTTTAACTGGCGACTCGGCGGGCGCGCACATCGCCTGCCTTGCCTTAAGCGTAATGGCGGACGAGGAGCTTCAAAAGACATTTAATGTAACAGTTCCCTTTGAAATCAATGCGGCGGGTCTTACCTGCGGAGTTTACGACATTGAATTCTTCATGAAAAAGATGAACCTTTCGCCAATTCGCGCCATGATGAAAGAGTTTTTCGGAAAGGATTATAAAAAATCACCCTTGCTTAAGATAGGAACAATCAAAAACAACAAGGTTGAAAATTTTCCGCCCATTCATCTAAGCACTGGCAGGAAAGACTTTATGCGTTCGCAGGTTCTTGCCTTCAGCAAGGTTTTGGCAGAAAGGGGCGTGGAACACGAGCTGATTGACTTTAATCCAAAGGACGCGGACTATAAACTCACCCATGTCTATTCCGTATTGTTCCCCGACAGAAAGGAATCAAAGATTACCACGCAATCTATGCTTGATTTCTTTAGAGAACACATGAGGGTGAGCTGAAATGGAGTATAGGATAGAAAAGGACAGCCTTGGCGAAGTTAAGGTTGAGGCCGATAAGCTTTGGGGAGCTCAAACCCAAAGAAGCATTGAAAATTTTAAAATCGGCCCTCGCATGCCCTACGCCATTATTGAGGCTCTTTTGCTTTTGAAAAAATGCTGCGCAATAGCAAATCATAAATGCGGCAAGCTTGATAAGTCAAAGAGCGATTCCATCGTTTACGCCTGCGACACTCTTCTTTTAGGCGGATACCATGACCAGTTCCCTCTGGTTGTTTTCCAGACAGGGAGCGGCACCCAAACAAACATGAATGTCAACGAGGTAATCGCCCACATCGCGGGGGAGGTTCACCCAAACGACGATGTCAATATGTCGCAAAGCACAAACGATATATTCCCGTCCGCGATACATGTCGCGGCGGTTAGGGGAGTTGTGGAAAGGTTGCTGCCCGCAATATCCAGGCTTGAAAAGACCTTGACAAAGCTTGAGAAAGAAAACGGCGATGTCGTAAAGATAGGAAGAACCCATCTTCAAGACGCAACGCCACTTTCTTTTGCCGATGAAATAAGCGGCTGGAGAATGTCGGTTTCGGAAGGCAGGGCAATGATTGAAGCCGCTCTCCCGTTTGCCAAAAAGCTCGCCGTCGGCGGAACGGCAGTGGGCACGGGCATAAACGCGCCAAAAGATTTTGCCCTTATAGTTGCCGACGAGCTTAACAAAATTTTGCCCTACGGCTTTGACGCGGACTGCAACAAGTTCCACGCGCTCTCTCAAAAAGACGCCGCGGTATTTTTGCACGGCGCGATAAAGGCGCTCTCATGCAACTTAATGAAGATAGCAAACGACATCAGGCTGCTTTCAAGCGGTCCGAGATGCGGAATAGGGGAGATAACAATACCCGAAAACGAGCCGGGAAGCTCCATAATGCCGGGTAAAGTTAACCCGACCCAGTGCGAAGCCATGACCATGGTCGCATCAGAAATCATGGGCAACGACACAACGATATCCCTTGCCGCCTCGCAGGGCAACTTTGAGCTTAATGTTTTTATGCCGGTTATCGGCTTTAAACTGCTTGAATCAATAGATTTGCTAGCGCAGGCTATCGACAGCTTTGACGCTCATTGCGTAACGGGGCTTAAGGCAAATAAAGAGAAAATGACGTACTATTTAAAACAGTCACTTATGCTTTCAACCGCTCTTTCGCCATATATCGGTTACGAGAAATGCGCAAAAATCGTAAAGCTTGCGGCGGAGAATAACATAACCTTAAAGGAAGCTGCGCTCTCGCTTGGATATATAGACGAGGAAAAGTTTGACGAGATAATAAATGAGGCGATAGAGTCGGTAAGAAGAAAATAATCTATTTCATGCATAGATAAACTGTAAAAACAAAATCTAGCTAAAGAAATTAAGAATGAATTTATAATCTTAAACAAAATCGGATGCTAAAAATTAGAAATGAAATTATAATGTTAAACTTAATATGCATTCCTTTTATATAAACATTTCTTTTATATATAAGCATTTCTTTTTTATAAAAGGAAAAGAAAAAACTTAAACGGATAAAATAAAAAACACTCGAAAGAGTGTTTTTTGCTTTTTAGTCCTTGTTTTCTATGTGGGCAATGCTTTGGGCAAGATTGTATTCACCTATCTCATCGCTTGGGAGCACCTCAAGACGGATGTTTCTTTCCTTAAGGAGCTTATCCGCTTTTTTAAAATAGTTTAAATATACGCTTTTATAAAGTCCTTTGGTTTCATCGCTGATATAGGGGAATTTAATTGAATCGTCTTTTAATTTTTTATCAAGTTGATAATCCCCATTTACCTTCCATGAATTCAAAATGCCTATGTTTATGGCGTTTGTGGGGCAAAACATCGAGCATCTTGTGCACATGGTGCATTTGTTGCCGAACTTAAATTTTTTGTCAACAATCCTGATATTTGAAACGGGGCAGTTGCGCTCGCATTTTCCGCAATATATGCACTTTTTTTTGCTTACCCTAAAGAGCCTGCCGTTGAATTTCGCAAACCCCCACTCTATTTTAAATAAAGTCGAGTGCACTCTTTTCATAAGCGGCAGATAAAGGTTTTCTCTCTCTCCATAAAGAGCGTCTTCGGCGTAAGCTTTGGTAAGCGCTCTCGCGTATATATAAAGCTGGCGCGCGACCTCGTCACGATGGCGGAAAATCATGTTATAGGGCATTACGATATGCCTTTCGTTTATTATATCGTAGCCTTTTAAGGAAAGTATTTTAATAAGCTGCTGGGAAGACGAATCGTTAAGCCAAAGAGGTTCGCCCGATGTTTTAAAGATGAAAGAGCTTATGCCTTTAGCCTCTTTCAGGCTTTTAGCGAAATCTATAAAAATCTCGGGCGGGTTGAAAGCGTGTATGGGGTAGGCAAAGCCTGCGATGTCATAGCCTAAGGCGTCGGGCGCGTTTTTATAATCTTTATCTATCTCGTAAATTGTGGTTTCAACGCCTTTTGCCTCAAATTCGTCTTTATAGAGCCTTGCGATTTTCAGTGTGTTGCCTGAGCCGCTGAAGACATAAATTATCGCTTTTTTAATATCCATTTTATCCTCTTATATATTTTTGCTTATAAGAAAATCGTCTTCGCCCTCTTTAAGCGGAAATACATCGATTTCGCAGGCGTCGAAATCGTCATAATAAACCTGCGCGAAGAAAGGTATATGCTTTGCAAGCTCGCCCCATCTCC
>JAAZIO010000101.1 GCA_012800805.1 Clostridiales bacterium
CCAGCTATGAAAATCGAATACATCGGGAAAAATTATACGGTCAGCGAATCCCTTAAAAAGATGACCGAAAAGAAGAGCAAAAAACTAAAAAAGTTTTTCGGGTCAGACGGTGAATTGAAATATACCATAACCCTTGAGGGCAACACCTATAAAACCGAACTGTTTGCAACAGTATCCGGTAGCTCTTTCAAGGCTATGGCTGAAAGCGAAAATCCCTACGCAAATCTTGATAATGTCATTCCCAAAATCGAAGCGCAGGTAGCTAAGCAAAAAGACGCAATGATTAAAAGCAAAAAAGGTTTAAAGAAATTCGGCTCAAAACAAAAAGCCAAAGTCGCGGCAACCGTCGACGAGGAAGAAGTTAAACCTGAAGAATAAAAAAAAGGGCTTAGGCCCTTTTTAATTTTACCTTGAAAAAAAATATGGATATTTAATTTAATTTAAAATTCAAAAATTTATATTTGACCGAAAATAAAATCGTGGTATAATTTTTTTATGAAATTAGGTATCAGCTCGGCATCGTTCTTTCCGAATTTCAAAACTGAAGAAACTTTTGACCTGATGCGAAGCCTTGGCGTTGACGTTGCGGAAGTTTTTTTAACAACTTTTTCGGAATTCGAGCACGATTTTGCGGTTTTGCTTAAAGAAAGAAAAGGGTTAATTGACATAAATTCCGTCCATGCTTACGGCACGGCATTTGAGCCTATGCTTTATAACGCCGCCGAGCGCACACGAGGCGACAGCGAGCGCATGATGCAAAAGGTGTTAAACGTAGCAAAAGTTTTAGGTGCTAAAAGCTATACTTTCCACGGACAATCGCGGCTTAAAAAAACATATAAATACGACCTTGCAAAAATAGGAAAGAGGACCGAGGAGCTTTGCGGGATAGCCAAATCCTACGGGGTTGAAATTGCCTTTGAAAATGTTCATTGGGCGCTTTTCAACGAGCCCGATGTATTTATTGAGCTTAAAAATCAAAGCCCTTCGCTTAAGTGCTGCCTTGATGTTAAGCAGGCGAAACAATCGGGTTACTCATACAAAGAATATATCGAAGTTATGGCAGACAGGCTTGTCACCGTGCATATCACAGACTACGACGATAACGGCAACACAACGCTTCCTTATAAAGGCATCTGCGATTTTGAGGACCTTTTTATAAGGCTTAAAGACGCGGGATACAACGGCGCGGTGCTGCTTGAAGTTTACGGAAAGGATTATTCATCCTATATAGAGCTTCTTCCGATAATAAACAGACTTAAAGAAACCATGGATAAAGTGGGAGTTTTGGAAAATTAAAAATTAATCCACTAGGTTAGCTAAAGCAATATAGCGATAATAAACTTTTTCTTAAATTCATTTTTGCGTCTTAGTCAGCTCTTTATTCTATATAAAATTTTGTAGCCGAACGGTTTTTATTTTATTTTTGCTAGATATGCTAGATAAATTAACTTTATATGCTTAATTCATTTTAGCGGTAAGATAACTTTATTTTCTTAGTTTTATTGTTTAGCGGTAAGTTAGCATTATATTAATTTTTTAAACGGTAAATTTAAGCGGTAAGTTAGGTTTTATTAATTTTAAGCGCTAATAGCGTTAAGTTGGCATTATTTTATTTTTAAGCGGTAATTTCATTTTTAGCGGTAAGAAGCATTATTAAGCGGTAAGTAAGCTTTTTTAATTTCTTTGTTTTTGTTTTTCTTAAGTTGTATATTTTTGCTAAATTTTTGCGCTTAAAGATTTTTGCCTATACAGGTTTTTTTGCTTGCCTTAATTTGTCATAAATTATGAAAAAATATATACAACAAAATTAATTCCGTGTATAATTAATGCAATAAATACTACGGAGAGTTTTATGAGCAAAACCGGGACTTTAAAATTTGATTTTAACAACATGATGAGCAGCATGGTGGGCAGCGAAGGTTTCAGCGAAGCGGACATTAAAGAGCTTCAGCCCGTTGCGGAATCGGCTTTCAATTACTTTAAAAACAACCGCGGAAAAGAAATGATGGGATGGGCCGATTTGCCTTATAACCAGGATGAAATCGTTGATGAAATCAACGTGACCGCGGCGGAAATCAGAAAGAAATACGACAATTTCGTGGTGCTTGGCATCGGCGGCAGCGCGCTCGGCCCGATAGCGGCTTTTCAGGCGCTTTGCCATTTAAGACACAACGAGCTTCCCAAAAAGCAAAGGGGCGTCAAGTTCTATGTTGAGGACAACATTGACCCCGAAAGAATGCTTGCGCTTTTGGATGTTATCGATGTCAAAAAGACGATGTTCAATGTCATTACAAAGAGCGGCGCGACATCCGAGACCATGGCGCAGTATCTTATCATCTGCGATATTTTGAAAAAGAGGCTCGGCGACAAATACGCAAAAAACATTATCGCCACAACCTCAAAGGAAAAAGGAAATTTAATAAAGCTTGCCAAAAAAGAAGGATATAAGACTTTCTATATTCCCGACGGAGTAGGTGGCAGGTTCTCTCAGCTTTGCCCCGTAGGGCTTCTTCCCGCCGCGGTGCTAGGCATCGACATTAAAGCTATGCTTGAGGGCGCAAGAATCATGGACGAAAAGTGCTCCTCATCTGACCCGTATTCTAACCCTGCTCTTATGGCGGCGCTTTTATCTTACGCCGCTTACAAAAAAGGAAAGAACATTTCCGTAATGATGCCCTACGCCGACAGCCTTAAGTATATAGCCGACTGGTATGCCCAGCTTTGGGGTGAGAGCCTCGGTAAAGCCGTTGACCTTGACGGAAAGACTGTAAACTACGGCCAGACTCCCGTAAAAGCCCTCGGCGTAACCGACCAGCACTCGCAGGTTCAGCTCTACACCGAAGGGCCTTTTGACAAGATTATAACCATTATCGGGGTTGAAAAGTTTAGAAAAGACTTAATGATACCTAAAGGAGCCGAGGAATTTCCCGACGTGAATTTCCTCTGCGGACACACAATGGGCGAGCTTATCAACACCGAAAGAGTCGCAACCGAATACGCCTTAACACGCTCAAAGCACTTGAACAATACCATTATGCTGTCTGAAGTAAATGAAAACACTTTCGGACAACTACTTATGTTCTTCATGCTTGAAACGGCATATTGCGGAGCGATGCTTAACATCGACACTTTCAACCAGCCCGGCGTTGAGGAAGGCAAGAACGCCACGTACGCCCTCTTTAACAGAAAGGGATACGAAAAGAAAAAGGAAGAGCTTGAAAACGCTCCCAAAAAGAACGATAAATATATTATTTAATTAAAATATGCTCTAAAACCATAAAGGCAGGCTAACGCCTGCCTTTTTTTAAATGGCGGGTTTTAGGTTATTTGCTTGTTAATTTAACAAATGTATTTTATAATTAGACAAAGCCAAACGGAGGACGGCATGTTTAATTTCTACGCTTTGATATCCAGAATGAAGCTTATCGAGCGCTGGTCGCTCATGAGACAGACAAGAAAAGAAAGCCTGATGGAGCATGCCGCGGAAGTAGCCATTTTGGCGCAGGCTTTGGGCCTTATAAAAAACATTTATTTCGGCGGCAGCGTCAACATAGACAGAGCCGCGGCGATAGCGCTTTATCACGACACAAGTGAGGTTATTAGCGGAGACCTGCCAACGCCTATCAAATACTTTAACGAAAGAATCAACGCCGCCTATAAGGAAATAGAGGGCGTCATTGCCGAAAAGCTTTTGAATATGCTCCCTAAAGATATGTCGGACAGCATCAAGCCTTATGTCATTCCAAGCGAAGAAGAGTATGAGTATAAACTTGTCAAAGCCGCCGATAAGCTTGCGGCTTACATAAAATGCCTTGAGGAAAAGGCATCAGGCAACGGCGAGTTTGACATAGCGGCGGAAAAAACCCTGTCCGCGCTAAGGGCGCTTGGTTATGACGAGGTAAACTTTTTCTTGGATAATTTTATTGAAGGGTTTGGCAAAACCTTGGATATGCTGTGATATGATGGTTGAACTTCGCTCCGTCACTAAAGATTATTTATACGGAAAGCGGGTTTTCAATTCGCTCAATCTTATTGTTGAAAGCGGCGAAATCGTGGCTGCTTTAGGCGGGGACGGAAGCGGAAAAACAACGCTTTTAAAACTTATCGCGGGAGCCGATAAACCCTCGGCAGGAGAAGTCCTCTACAACGGGGAGCCATTGGATAAGCTTAAAGATACTCCCGTTATGATGCTCTTTGAAGGCGGCGCGCTTTTCGACAAGCTTACCGTTTATGACAACCTGGCGTATTCGCTAAAGATAAGGGGCGTGGACAAAAAGGAAATCGCGCTTAGGGTAATAAAGGCGGCAGGCGAGTTTGACCTTGACGGTATTTTGTACGAGAAGGTAAAAAACCTCTCGGTTGAGGAAAGAGCGCTTGTCGCGCTTTCAAGAACCGCCCTTAGGGATTATGAAATCCTTGTAATGGATGAGCCTTTAAAGGGGCTTGAGTACAGGGCAAGAAAGGCTGTTTGGGCTCAGCTTGAGCGATACATTAAAAAAATCAAAAAAACCGTCATTTTCTCAACAACCGAGCTTGACGAGGCCGTTTCCGTATCCGACAAAATAGCCGCGCTGACTGATAGAGGGCTTGAACAATACGGCGCGTTTAAGGAAATCTATTATAAACCCGCTACAATGTGGGCGGCGCAGGCGGTGGATAAACATTTAACCGCTCTTAGAGGCAAGCTTGATAAAATGGACGGAAAGCTTGTCGCATTGACGGAAGGATCAGTGATAGACATCGATTGCTTAAAAGACAGGCTCTTAAGCGACGGCTTTATCGGCTGCGAGGTTTATATCTGCGCCCATTCCGAAGACATTGCGGTCAGCGATAGAGGAATACTTTCTAAAAAAGAGTTTGAAAAAAGGACGACGGACGGAATAATTACATATTTTTCAAACGGCATTATAGCAAAAGGCAGATATGATGATGAGGTAAAGCTTTTGCCCGTTGTTTCATCCATAATGCTGTTTGATAAGGAAAGCGAAAGCTCGCTTTTGAAATAGAGGTTTTATGATAGTTTTGGGAATAGACCCCGGTCTTGCGACAATGGGCTACGGTCTGATAGAATATAAGTCGGGAAACTTCAGGGCGCTTGACTACGGCGTAATAACAACGCCGAAAGAAGCTACCCTCCCCGAAAGGCTGAGAATGCTTGAAGAGAGCGTTGAGTGCCTTATAAGACGCTCAAACCCCGACAGAATAGCTATTGAGGAAATCTTTTTTTCCAAAAACATTACAACGGGCATTGCGGTTTCTGAAGCAAGAGGCGTTATACTTCTTACCGCCGCAAAGCTAATGAACAATGAAATATATGAATACACCCCAAACGAGATAAAGCTAGCGGTCACGGGAAGCGGATATGCCGAAAAGAAGCAGATGCAAAAAATGGTGCAGATGATACTAAAGCTTAGCGACATTCCAAAACCCGACGACGCAGCGGACGCCCTGGCGGTTGCGATAACGCATGCGCAGTCGGGCGTAATGGCTATGAACTTTAAAGTAAGGTAAAATGGAAAGAATTTATGGTTAAAGAAAAAACTAAGCTTTCTGCTAGGAAATCTAAAATTAAAACTTGAGAGATTAAAATTTTTATGATAATAAAGCATTCAGTATAAAACAGCGCAACACATAAAAAAGTTAATCTTTTTGAACAGGAAAGAAAAAAGCAAAGCGGAAAGAGAACAAGCAAAAGGAAAGAGACAGGCAAAACGGAGAGAACAAGCAAAACATAACCAATATAAAATTTTTGATATTAAAAAGAAACAGTTAATTATCGTTTAATATAAGGAAAAACAAAATGTACGCATTTGTTTCGGGAAAGGCTGAGAGCGTTTTTGATAACGCGGTAATAATTGAAAACGGCGGGATAGGATATCTTATAAATGTTTCGCTGCAGACCGCTACCGTCATTCAAAAAGGCTCGCAGGTTAAGCTATATACATACCTTCATGTAAAAGAGGATGTTTTCGCTCTTTACGGCTTTATGACGCTTGAAGAAAAAAGCCTTTTTGAAAAGCTTATTTCCGTATCGGGCATAGGCCCCAAAATGGCAATGCAAGCGCTTGGTGGATACAACGCAGCTAGTCTTGCCTCAATGATAGCCTCTGGCGACATAGCTTCCCTTTGCAAAATAAAGGGGCTTGGCAGAAAGACCGCTGAAAGGATAGTGCTTGAACTTCAAGAAACCATAAATGCGGAAATCGCTCAGGCTCCCTCGGCTGAGGAGACGGAGATCACCCTTGACGGTGAGGAAGCGGTTTTTGCGCTCATTTCCTTGGGCCTTAAAAAGAGTGAGGCTCAAAGAGCGGTAAAAGAAGCCATGAAAGCCGTGTCGGGCACCGAAAACATTGTTGCTTATGTTTTACGCAATCTTAAATAGAGGTTTAAATGAACGGCGAGGAAAGAATCATATCGGGATATAAAATAGCCGAGGACGAGGCGGAAAACAACCTCCGTCCGAAACTGCTTGAGGATTTCGTTGGACAAGAAAAAATCAAGCAAAACCTTGGCGTATACATGAAGGCTGCTAAAGTGAGGGGAGACAGCCTTGACCATGTTCTTCTTTGCGGGCCTCCCGGCCTTGGAAAGACGACGCTTGCCCACATCATAGCAAACGAAATGCACTCTCAGCTTAAAGTGACCTCGGGCCCCGCGCTTGAGAGGGCGGCGGATCTCGCTTCCATTGTTTCAAACCTGGAAGAGGGAGATGTCTTGTTTATCGACGAAATCCACAGAATGAGCAGAAGCATAGAGGAAATCCTTTACCCCGCCATGGAAGACTTCGCTCTTGACTTTATGGTGGGTAAAGGCCCTACCGCAAGAAGCATGAGGCTTGCCCTTAAAAAGTTTACACTGGTCGGCGCTACAACAAGGGCGGGAATGTTGTCGAGCCCGCTCAGAGACCGCTTTGGCGTGGTTTTAAGGCTTGAGCTTTATTCGCCCGATGAATTGACAAAAATAATAATAAGGGCCGCAAGAACGCTTGGCATAGAAATCGAAAAGGACGCCGCGATAGAACTTGCGAGAAGAAGCAGGGGAACGCCAAGAATAGCAATCCGTCTTCTTAGAAGAGTAAGGGATTTTGCTACGGTAGAGGGAGCTGAAACGATAAAACTTGAGCTTGCAAAAGATGCCCTTAAGAGAATGGATATAGACAATCTTGGGCTTGACAATGTGGATAAAACAATTCTTGAAACGATAATAGACAAGTTCGGCGGCGGACCGGTCGGGCTTGACACTCTTGCCGCAGCGACAAACGAGGAGCCATCGACTATCGAGGATGTGGCGGAGCCTTATCTGCTGCAGCTAGGCTTTATCGCAAGAACCCCAAGGGGCAGGGTATGCACCGCAAAAGCATACGAACACTTAAACCGCAAGGTTCCGACTGCGATATATCAAAGCGACATATTCAGCGAAGGACAGGAATAAATGCAAACCAAAGATTTTTACTATGAGCTGCCCGAAAGGCTTATCGCTCAGACGCCGTTAGAGCCCAGGGACTCTTCCAGGCTTCTTGCCTACGATATGACAAACGACAAGACGGAACATACCGTTTTTTCGCAAATAGGAAAGTTCTTAAAAAAAGGCGATTTGCTTGTCGTTAACAATACAAGAGTCATTCCCGCAAGGCTGTTTGCCAAAAAAGAAGGAAGCGAAACCGATTTTGAAATCCTCCTTATAAAGCGCATATCCATAGACAGATACGAAGCGATTATGCGCCCCGCGAGAAAAGCCAGGGTGGGCGATGTTTTTACAGTTTCCGACGAGCTGAAAGCTGTTATCGAAGGCATAGGAGAGGAAGGGATAAGAATTATAAAATTCCTGTATAAAGGCGTTTTGGAAGACATTCTTTCAAGAGTCGGCAATATGCCCCTGCCCCCTTACATCAAACAAAAGCTTGAGGACAAGGAAAGGTATCAGACGGTATATTCAAAAGTTGAAGGCTCCTCCGCCGCTCCTACCGCAGGGCTTCACTTTACTGTTGACCTTATCGAAAAATTAAAAGGCATGGGCGTTGAGTTTGCTGAAGTGCAGCTTGATATCGGGCTTGGGACATTCAGGCCGGTTAAATGCGAAAATATCGAGGAGCATAAGATGCACAGCGAGCGCTACAATATAGATAACGCCACCGCTGAAAAAATAAACACGGCAAGAAGAGAGGGAAGAAGAGTGATTGCCGTCGGCACCACATCCGTAAGGGTGCTTGAGAGCGTTGCCGACGAAAACGGCTATTTAAAGGAAGCTAAAGGCGACACGGATATTTTTATCTATCCCGGATACAAGTTCAAATCCATAGACGGCCTTATTACAAATTTTCATCTTCCAGAATCCACACTAATTATGCTTGTTGCCGCCTTTTTGGGGAGGGAAAAAACACTGGAGCTTTACAACGAGGCGATAAGGCTTAACTACCGTTTCTTCTCCTTTGGCGACAGCATGTTTATATTTAAGAGCTAAAGAAAATACCAAAATAACGCAACTGATTAAAAACGGAGTTTTTGTCAATGTTTAAATACGAAGTTCTTCATACATGCAAGCAGACGGGCGCGAGGGTAGGAAGGCTGCATACCGAGCACGGAGTGATTGAAACTCCCGTATTTATGCCGGTTGGCACCGCCGCCACGGTAAAGTCTCTTTCCCCCGAAGAAGTAAAAGAGACGGGCGCAAAAATCATACTGTCAAACACCTATCACCTGTATTTGAGACCGGGCCACGAATTTATAGAGCGCGCGGGCGGACTTCATAAATTTATGAACTGGGACGGGGGTATACTTACCGACAGCGGCGGCTTTCAGGTGTTCTCGCTCTCTCAGCTTAGGAAAATTAATGAAGAAGGCATGGAGTTTAACTCCTTTATAGACGGCTCAAAGCATATATTTACGCCCGAAAAGGTTATGAACATACAGCGCGCGCTTGGCGCTGACATTGTAATGGCGTTTGACGAGTGCACTTCCCCCGGCATAACAAAGGACAAGGCGAGGGAGGCAATGGAAAGAACGCTAAGATGGCTTGACCGCTGCTCTAAGGTGGAGCTGAAGCCGCATCAGATGCTGTTCCCTATAGTTCAGGGCAATATGTTCTCAGACCTTAGAAAGGAAAGCCTAGAGCGCACCCTGCCTTATGCCAAGTGCGGTATCGCAATAGGCGGGCTGAGCGTGGGAGAGCCGCCCGAGGTTATGTATGAGATGCTTGACGCCTTAAAGCCGGGGCTGCCCGAAAATATGCCCAGGTATCTTATGGGCGTCGGTTCAGCCGATTATATCGTTGAGTCCGTAGCAAGGGGAGTTGATATGTTCGACTGCGTTTTGCCCACAAGAATCGCAAGAAACGGCACGGCGATGACATGGAACGGATTTATGACGATAAGAAACGCCCCGTATAAGGAAGATTTGTCGCCAATCGACGAGAGCTGCGACTGTTACGCATGCCGAAACTATTCAAGGGCATATATACGCCACCTTATAAACTGCGACGAGATATTCGGAGGAAGACTGCTCTCGATTCATAACATAAGGTTCTTAAAACGCCTTACCGATAAAATAAAAGAAGCGATTTGGGCGGACAGATACGGCGACTTTAAAGAAGAATTTATTAAGAATTACAAAGCGAAAATTGGCCAATAATGGAAAATGATGTATAATAACGCTTGCAAAAGCGGTTTATATATAGTAAGATTTGGATATAGTTAATTTAAGGAGTTACTATGGGAACTAACTACTGGGTTTTGATAATACTGGGCGTATTTTTGGTTGTAATGATTGTTATGACAATCATTCCCCAAAAGAAGCGTCAAAAACAACATGAAGCAATGATGAATTCAATCGGCGTCGGAACAAAAATCATGACAATCGGACGCCTTGTTGGTAAAGTCGTTTCCATCAACCCCGACAACACATACACCATAAACGTCGGCAGCGATGAAAACCCCACCCTTATCGTTATCGAAAAAAACGGAATCGGCGTTGTCCTTGACGCACAAAACGTCACTCCTCCTTCTTCCGACGCCGCGGAAAACAACTAACGGCATAAGGGTAGAATTTTAACGAAAAATATAAAGCGGCGTTAAGCCGCTTTAATTTTTTCAGCTGTTGGAGGGGTATTATGCGCTAACTCTCTCTATATATTTTATGCTTTAGATTTTCTTATGTTCACCGCGATAACCCCGCCGATTCCCCCGGAAACCGTAAGGCAAATAAGGTCGATGAATGAAAATTTGACCTCTTTAAAACCGTCAAGCCCCCAAAAGAGCAGGAAAGATAACAGCA
>JAAZIO010000102.1 GCA_012800805.1 Clostridiales bacterium
AAGCGCTCCATTAAGGTGATTGCCATTCTCGAGCACATAGACGCATGGGCGCCGACAACCAAGCCGAAGCCGTGGAAAAGCGGAAGAACGGTAAGCATCCCGTCGCGCTCGTCATATGGGTCGTTTATGGAGCGGAATAAGTTATAAACAAGCGAGTTGCATGCCCTGTTTGACAGCGCCACGGTTTTTGACTTTCCCGTTGTGCCGCCTGAGTGCATGTAAACCGCCATGTTTTCTCAGTCGGAGTGGAATGGCTCAAACTTCACGGGAGGTTTAAGCCCCACGAATTTGTTTAAGTAAACGGGGCAATGCACCACTTTTATACCCTTAAGCGCGGGCGCAAGTTTCAGATAATTGATTTCCGAAAGCAGGCAAAGCTTTGGCTTTGTTATCTCAAGCTGCTTTTGAAAGTCGGCCAGCGCGGTAAGCGGATGAACTATGCTGACGACGGCGCCGATTCTGTTAGCCGCGTAAAAAGCCGTAAGCGCCTGCGGAATGTTCGGCAGGCATATAGTTATGCAGTCTCCTGCCCTGATACCCATGGCAATGAAGCTGCCCGCGACTTTGTCGACCTTTTTTAAAAACTCGTATAAACTCTGCTTGCTTTTTTTATAATACCACGCAATGCCATAGTATGTGTTTCTATAGCTTCGCATGTAATCAAACATTGTTTGATTTATTTGCCCCATACTCAATAAGCTCATACTTTAATTATAATACCTTATAAATTTTAGTCAAGATATTCCCCTAAATCCCCCTAAAACCTACAAAAACCCCGCCGCTCAGGCGGGGTTTTTATTTTTGCTTTTACAGATTGGCGAAGTATTTGATTGTTCTGACCATCTGGGAAGTGTAGCTGTTCTCGTTATCATACCAAGAAACAACCTGAACCTGAGTGCAATCAAGGTCCTCCATATATTTAACCATGGTCTGAGTTGCGTCAAACAGCGAGCCATAGGTCATTCCGACGACATCGGAAGAAACGATTTCTTCCTCGGTGTAGCCGAAAGACTCATTGGCGGATTTCTTCATTTGCTCGTTGATTTGTTCAACGGTGAGCTTGCCTTTGCAAACAGCAATGAGGATTGTGGAAGAACCGGTAGCAACAGGCACTCTCTGAGCGGCGCCGATGAGCTTGCCGTTGAGCTCGGGGATAACAAGGCCGATAGCCTTTGCCGCGCCTGTGCTGTTGGGAACGATATTTATAGCGGCGGCTCTTGCGCGTCTTAAGTCGCCTTTGCGATGCGGACCGTCGAGAACCATCTGGTCGCCGGTGTAGGCGTGAACGGTGCACATGATACCGCTCTGGATGGGAGCGAGCTTGTTGAGCGCGTTCGCCATGGGAGCAAGGCAGTTGGTGGTGCAGGAAGCCGCGGAAATGATTTTGTCATCTTTAGTGAGGGTGTTCTCATTTACCGAGTAAACAATCGTGGGAAGGTCGTTGCCCGCGGGAGCTGAAATAACGACTTTCTTTGCGCCTGCGTCGATGTGCGCTTGCGCTTTTGCCTTGGAAGTGTAAAGACCGGTGCACTCAAGCACTACGTCTATATCAAGCTTACCCCAGGGGAGATCAGCCGCGTTCTTTTCGGCGTATATGGTGATTTCTTTGCCGTTTACGACGATAGCGCCTTCTTTAGCCTCTACTGTGCCGTTGTATCTTCCCTGCATGGAGTCATACTTGAGAAGATGCGCGAGCATCTTGGCGTCGGTGAGGTCGTTGATGGCGACTACATCATAGCCGGGAGTGTCAAACATTTGTCTGAAAGCAAGGCGGCCGATTCTGCCAAAGCCGTTGATAGCAATTCTTACATTTT
Organism: Clostridiales bacterium; assembly: GCA_012800805.1. GTDB lineage: Bacteria > Bacillota > Clostridia > Christensenellales > CAG-917 > JAAZIO01. Next base: position 1,815 of record JAAZIO010000102.1, read on the forward strand.
TTGCCATTGGTTTTTTCCTCCAATTAAATTCTTCTACACATTTATTTTATATTTTTTTATAGATTTTTACAAGCGATTTTTACAATTATTTCCGCCTATTATTTGAGGTATTCGGGGTTTAGATACTTAAGCTCGTCGATGACGAAAAGACCGTTTTTACGCACCAGAGTGCCGTCAAACCATATTTCCCCGCCGCCGTATTTTTCGGTATGAACCTGCACCAAATCCCAGTGCACGGCGGATTTGTTGCCGTTGTAGGCGTCCTCGTAACAGGCGCCGGGCGTAAAGTGAATGGAACCTGCAATCTTTTCGTCAAACAAGATGTCGCCCATGGGGTTTTCTATATACGGATTAAGGCCCAAAGAGAATTCGCCGATATACCTTGCGCCTTCGTCGGTATCGAAGATTTCGTTTATTTTATCGGTAAAGTTGGCGGTTGCCTTTATTATCTTTCCGTCTTTAAACTCCAGCCTGACATTCTCAAACAATATGCCGTGTTCGATAGAGCCGACATTGTATGTTATCACGCCGTTGACGCTGTCACGGACGGGGGCGGTGTAAACCTCGCCGTCAGGGATATTGTGCTTACCGTCGCACTTAACGGAGGGTATGTCTTTTATCGAAAATGTTATATCCGTATCCTTTGCGACAATCCTTACTTTATCGGTGCGGTTCATAAGGTCTACCAGCGCGTCCATGGCGTTGGACATCTTTTGATAGTCAAGATTGCACACATTGAAATAAAAATCCTCAAACCTCTCGGTGCTGGTTTTGGAGAGCTGGCTCATCCCTTCGGTGGGATAGCGCAAAATAACCCACTTTGTTTTTTTGACTCTGATATTATGGTGCACGGCTTCGGCATATATGCTTGAATATTGCTGGGTATTCTTTACGGGAACGTCGCTTAACTCAAAATTGTTCTGCCCTCCCCTGATGCCGATATAGGCGTCCATTTGCTCCATAAACGCTTTGTCGCGGTCGCGCAGAATCTCCCAGTAGCTCTCGTCGGCGCCCATCATGATTTCACGCTTGACTCTAGGGTCGGTCTGATAAACAAAAGGATATCCCCCCGCCCTGTATACTTCTCTTGCCAGTATCGCGGGAAACTCGTAGCCTATTCCCGACGCGTCAATCCAAACTTTCTCGCCCTTTTTTACCGAGCAAGAATAATTAACAAGATTCTTTGCGAGTTTTTCAAGCCTCGGGTCAATCATCATAAAACCTATACCTCCGCAACAATTCTAAACCAAATTCTGTAAAAACACAACTTCTATAATATTTTTCTCAACTTTTTAAAGTTTTTATCGCCAAAAGTTGTAATATAGCAAAATATGGTATAAAATTATAAAAAAATATCGGAGGGTATTTTAAATGCCACTTGTTACGACCACAGAGATGTTCAAAAAAGCGTATGAGGGCGGCTACGCTATCGGCGCTTTTAACGTTAACAACATGGAAATCATACAAGGCATAGTTGAGGCGGCAAAAGAGGAGAAGGCTCCCTTAATCCTTCAGGTATCGGCGGGCGCAAGAAAGTATGCCAAGCCCGTATATCTTAAAAAGATGGTTGAAGCGGCCATCGAGGACAGCGGTCTTCCCATCTGTTTGCACCTCGACCACGGCGATTCCTTTGAGCTTTGCAAAGACAGCATCGACGGCGGCTTCACATCCGTTATGATTGACGCCTCGCACCATGCTTTTGAGGAAAACATCAAAATCACAAGCGAAGTCGTTAAATACGCCCATGACCGCGGCGTTGTTGTTGAGGCGGAACTTGGACGCCTTGCGGGTATCGAGGATGCGGTAAATGTATCCGAAAAAGACGCGGCGTTCACCGACCCCGATCAGGTTCAGGAGTTCGTCGAAAGAACCGGCGTTGACTCTTTGGCAATCGCAATCGGCACCTCTCACGGCGCCTACAAGTTCAAGCCCGGCACAAAACCGCAGCTTAGGTTCGATATCCTTGAGGAGGTTGGAAAACGCCTTCCCGGCTTCCCCATCGTCTTGCACGGCGCTTCCAGCGTTCCGCAAGAGTATGTTGAAATAATCAACAAGTTCGGCGGAAATATGCCCAACGCAATCGGCATTCCCGAAGAGATGTTAAGAAAAGCCGCGTCCATGGCGGTATGCAAAATCAATATCGACAGCGACCTCAGAATGGCCGTAACCGCTACGCTAAGACAATACTTTGCGGAGCATCCCGAACATTTTGACCCCCGCCAGTATCTGGGGCCAGCCCGTGAAGCGGTAAAGAAGATTGTAAAGCACAAGCTCGTAAATGTGCTAGGCTGCAACGGCAAAGCGTAATCATAAAAAAGGAGCCTTTTAAGGCTCCTTTTAATTTATGTTTTAATTTTTTTTGCTTTGATTTATTCTAAGGTATAAAGCTATAACAGATACAAACCTATATTGATTTATTTTTTAATGTTTTTTAACTTTGATTTTTTCCGCAAGATATACTGCGATAACCGATATAAAACCTGCAGTAAGAACGGCATATATTGCCATAAACACGGGCTTAAAAGCGGGTATCAGATTTTCCGCGGGGATATCCCCCGGTGTCAATCTGTATAGGATAAAAATAAGAAGATATATAATTGTTAATATTATGGCAGATACCAGATAAAACAATCTTGTTTTTTTGATTCTGTCACACTTTAAATTCAGCTCACTGCCCTCAAGGAACATAATTTTTTTATCGCTTGCTTTAGAAGAAAGAATATCAATATATTCAATGAACAACGCAAGCAGCATTATATAAGTGTGCAAAACAGTAAGACTTAAAGCAGCGATGATTAAAGCAAATGTTGTTATAAAAAAGACAAAGAAGTAAAAAGCTCTTTTGTTTAGGGTTAAATTATCGAATTCTTTAAAAAAGTATAGTAACGGTATCAAAAATATAATTGCGCTATGGTAATAGCTGACGGAAGGAACAAGGCAAGAGGTAAACGAAACCATTAAAGCTCTCTTGAAATCGCTTTTAGTGATAAGAGAACAAATTATTGTCATTATAAAAACTATCGCAACCAAAGATAGCGATATATCACCCAAAAAATATAAAGCGTCGTCATTAAAGAAGGTTATAAACAGAGAGTAAAACCCTGCCTGAATTGAAAAGTTGGTGGGCAGAAATCTATTGTAATCGGTAGCGAAATTAAAAAGATTGCTTATATAAAGTGGGATATTGGAAAAACCGCCTTCATAGAACAAAAACGGAACAAAAGCAAGAATTGCGGTATATAAAACACATCTTAAGATTTCTTTAAACTTTTTTTCTTTAAGCAGGAAAATGCCGAATAAAAAAATATAAAGCTTCAATATCCCCGCTATGCAAAGACAAATAAGACTTAGCTCCCTTAGCGCCTTTTTCTCGCTTTTATAGAATGTAAAAAAAGCCAGCAAGAAAACATAAGCCGTTAAAACTATGTTTCCCCAAAGCACAGGATATAAAATAGCGGCGCTTGAGGCCATTATTATAAAATATTTGAATCCGCCTTTAAAATTCTCTTTTAAAAACCTTTTGCTTAAAAGACCGATAATAAGCAGATGGACCGCCATATAAACAATCAGGGATAAATATAACTGCCACTTAAGCCCCATCTCAGGTATTGGAACAAATTGTATTGACTTACAAATTGCCGCAAAAGGGTAAAATAATATAAAACAAAGCGGAAGGTATGAAGCAGAATACTCCATATTATAGTTATCGGCAATACTTGGATATGGATTTTTCAAATATGGATTATAGGCTAAAGCAAGTTTTACCGTATAGCGGTAATCCATAAATTTCCAAGAGAACAAATCAGGAATAGATATTTTGTTTATATATATGAGAACAATATACTCAATAATTTTCGCCAGGGCAAAAATAACTAAAATAACAACGCCTACTATAAAACAGGTATTGACGAAAGTTTTTTTATCGCCCAGAAATCTATTAATACAATTACCAACTTTGGATGTAGTTCTTGCTGCTTTTTGCATTAAACACCCATAAAATACGGTTTCATTACATTTATTATTGTCAAAATAACATAATTATTTCTTGCCGCTTTCGTCTTCATAGTCCTTTATGTTATCGCCTGCAATACGCTCATCACCGTTTTTTTCGGTTTCAATATTGTTAGTTTGCGTAGTTTCAATATCGTGAGTTTGTAAGGATAGCTTTACCTTTTTATCCTTTTTAATCTTCTTTACGATTGCTATGGTAAAAGTGGTTGCAAGTACAATAAACGCAATGGCAAAGAAAGCGTATAAGGCGATATCAATAAATTCAACCGGCAAAAGCGTGACAAGTATTGCGAGGATAAAACTTGCAACGACATTTCCCAAAAACACGGAAAGACAGGTCAGCCAGGTATTAAAGTTTAAAAACGCGCCTACGCATGAACCCATCCACGCGCCCGTAAGAGGAAGCGGAATGGCGGTGAAGGTAAAAAGACCCCAAAACTTTTTCGCGCCCGGGGAAAGTTTTCTGTCGCTTTCTGCTTTTTTCTTAACTTTCTCCGCCCTGTCGCTTATCATGCCTTCGGCAAATTCAGCGACTTTTTTAAACAGCTTTGTTTTTTTCATCGCCTTGATAATCGGTTTAATAAGTAAAACAAGGGGTATTATAACAACCGAAGAACCCGCCACACACACAAAGATACCCGCAATCAAATTAACATCGGGCATCCCGGGGATGAGCAGTATCGCTCCTCTAAGCTCAATGATTGGAATAATGGAAACCAAAAATAGCGTTAGATAGTTGTTGTTAGTGACTTCTTGTAAAAATTTTACAATTTCTTCGGTCATAATCGGATTTTATCATAACGCTTGCCCATCGTCAATAAATTATATATAATTAGCTAGCCAAGAGGTAGGTTATGCAAAAGATATTGGGATTTTTAAGAAAAGCCGTAACTGATTACGAAATGATTAAAGACGGCGATAAAATCGTCGTGGGACTTTCGGGCGGAAAGGACAGCATCCTGCTTGTGTCCGCTCTTAAAGCATATCAGAGATTCTCGCCCGAAAAATTCGAACTTTTTGCCGTTACGGTGGACATGGGCTTTAATGATGTGAATACAGACGAAGTGGAGGCAATGCGGAAGTATCTTGACGGCATAGGCGTGCCTTGGACGACGGTAAAGACCGATATCGGTCAAATTGTCTTTGAGGAAAGAAAGGAGACAAATCCATGCAGCCTATGCTCAAAAATGAGGCGCGGCGCGCTCAACAGCGCCGTTAAAGAGCTTGGGGCAAACAAACTGGCCCTTGCGCACAACGCCGACGATGTAGTGGAAACAATGCTTATGTCGCTGATTTTTGAAGGCAGGTTTTCAACTTTCTCCCCTACCGCTTACATGGATAAAAGCGGCGTTTCTCTTATCCGACCAATGATTTACATTCAAGAGTGCGAGATTAAATCCGCCGTTTCAAGGCTAAATCTTCCCATTGTCCACAATCCCTGCCCCGCCAACAGGCATACAAGGCGCGAGTGGGCAAAAGACACTATAAAAAATCTATGCAAGGAAGTGCCTTTCGCAAAAGAGCGTATGCTTGGCGCAATCTTTCACCCCGAAAGAAACAACCTATGGGAGAAACCAAAAAAATAAAACGGCGACAGCGCCGTTTTTTTAAAGGGAAAGACCGCATTGCTGCGGTCTATAAAGGGGGAGTTTATTTCATCATTTGTTAGAAATTTGATATTCGTTGCGCTTATTATTTTTCGCTTTCGTTGAACACATCAAGAGGATTTATCCATTCATTTTTCAACACAATTTCAAAGTGAAGGGTCGGCTGTTCTAATTTTTCGCAAGACATACTGGTAGACATATAGCCTATGTGGTCTCCTTTCTTTACCTGCTGACCAACCTCAACTTTAATATCATCGCTAAGCGACATATAGCGTGTCACATAATCGTCGGCGTGCTCTATTTCAATATAGTAGCCATAA
>JAAZIO010000103.1 GCA_012800805.1 Clostridiales bacterium
AGCACGCTGGACTACGCTTCAGACTACACGCTGCTTTTAAAGGCGGGGGCTGAGATTGCGGTAGCGGCGACAAAGTCTTACAACACCATGCTTTTAACGCTTTATCTTCTTGCAGAACATATGTCCAAAAAGGCCATCGACAAAAGCGGGCTGTTTGCCCTCTTTGAGGAAACCGCGGCGCTTTCCTTTGACAGAAAGTTCGGATTTCCGCCAATCAACGGAATATGTTTCTTTATCGGTAAAGGGCTTGACTACATAACCGCAAGGGAGGGCGCGCTGAAATTTAAAGAAATTACATATAAGCCCACGGATGTCCAGCCCGCGGGAGAGCTAAAGCACGGCACAATCGCGCTTGTGGATGGCTCGTCGCTCGTGGTCGCGGTTTTGACGGACGAGAGGGAAAAGGCAAAAACCGTAAGCGCCATACACGAACTTAAATCAAGGGGCGCTTACATCATTGTCATAACCTCCCTTGACGACATACAGGCGGACGAGGTCATAAAGATAAAAAACATAGACCCGCTGCTCTCCCCGATTCTTGCCGTCATCCCGCTGCAAAGGCTTGCGCTGTATGTTTCTAAGGCTTTGGGCCTTGACCCCGACAAGCCGAGGAACCTGGCAAAAAGCGTGACCGTGGATTAAAAAAAGCTGCCCGTGGCAGCCTTTTTTATTTAGCGTTTTTAAAGCGCTCCATTGCCTTTATGACATTGTCTCTGTCGCCGAATGCTGTCAGGCGGAAGAAGCCCTCGCCGTTCTTGCCGAACCCTACGCCGGGTGTTCCCGCGACGCCGTGGCTTAAGAGGAAATCAAAGTATTCCCAGCTTGACATTCCACCGGGGCACTTGAGCCAGATATAAGGCGAGTTGTCGCCGCCGACAAACCATATTCCCATTTCTTTTAAAGTTTTTCTCATGATGTCGGCGTTGCCGAGATAATAGTCTATGTTTTGTCTTACCTGTTTCATGCCCTCATCCGTAAAGACGGCTTCAGCGCCTCTTTGAATGATATAAGACACGCCGTTGAATTTGGTGGTCTGACGACGCAGCCAGAGCTTGTTAAGGGCAACGTTTTCACGCACAAGGTCAAGCGGAACGATGGTGTAGCCGCACCTTGTGCCCGTAAAGCCCGCCGTCTTTGAGAAAGAGCAGATTTCTATGGCGCACTCTTTAGCGCCCTCGATTTCGTAAATGCTGGTGGGGAGAGATTTATCGCGTATAAACGCCTCATACGCTGCGTCAAACAAAATGACGGCGCCGTTTCTGTTCGCGTAGTCCACCCAGACCTTAAGTTGCTCTTTGTTGTAAACAGCGCCCGTCGGGTTGCAGGGCGAGCAGATGTAGATGATGTCCGCCTTTACATTTTCGTCGGGTAGCGGCAGGAAAGAGTTTTTTGCGTTGCCTTCAAAAAACTTGACTTCTCTTCCCGCCATAATGTTGGTGTCTAGATATACGGGATAAACGATATCCGACATATATACGATGTTGTCTTTTGCGAATATGTCAAGGATGTTGCCAAGGTCTGACTTGGCGCCGTCGGATATGAAAATCTCGTTTATCGAAAGGTCTACGCCCTTAGCCGTATAGTATTCCCTGATTTTTTCGCGGAGGAACTCGTATCCTTGCTCCTCGCCGTAACCTTTGAAAGTAGCCTTGTTCCCCATCTCGCGGGAAGCCTTTTCCATCGCCTCAACGCAAGCTGCGGGAAGCGGAAGGGTTACATCTCCTATGCTGAGCCTTATTACATCCTTTCCCGTTTCGGCAACGAATTCCCTGATTTTTTTTGCCGTCATCGAAAAAAGATAGCTTTCGGCAATATTCAAAAAGTTTCCGTTGATTTTCATACTGTATCTCCTTTTCTTATTCCCATTCAATGGTCGCGGGCGGTTTGCCCGAGATGTCGTAAACTACCCTGCTTACTCCCTTTACCTCGCCCGAAATCCTTCTTGCCGCACGGTCAAGCACCTCGTGAGGAATTTTGCAGTATTCGCAGGTCATAAAGTCTGTGGTGTTGACGGCTCTAAGTGCCACCGTGTAGTCGTATGTTCTGCTGTCGCCCATTACGCCAACCGAGCGCAGGTTTGTAAGCACCGCAAAATACTGCTGAGCCGCAACGCCCGCCTTTTCAACCTCTTCGCAGAAAATGGCGTCGGCTTCCCTTAACAAATCAAGCTTTTCCTTTGTTATCTCGCCTATCACTCTGACGGCAAGGCCGGGGCCAGGGAACGGCTGACGGCTGACTATTCTTTCGGGAAGCCCCAGCTTTCTGCCTATCGCCCTAACTTCGTCTTTAAACAGTCCGCGGAGCGGTTCAACAAGCTCTTTGAACATCATGTCTTTGGGCAGACCGCCGACATTGTGGTGACTCTTGATGTTCGCGCTGTTTTTTGCGCCCGACTCTATAACGTCGGGATAAATGGTGCCTTGAGCGAGGAATTTTACATCTCCAAGTTTTTTCGCCTCTTCCTCAAACACTCTTATAAACTCGGCTCCAATGATTTTTCTCTTTTGTTCGGGGTCCGTTACGCCTTTCAGTTTTTCCAAAAACCTTTGTTCCGCGTTTACCCTTATAAATCTTAAATCGAAATTCTTAAAGGCGTTTTCCACCTCGTCGCCTTCGTTCTTTCTCATCAGGCCGTGGTCTACGAATATGCAAACAAGCTGTTTTCCTATAGCCTTTGAAAGCATCGCCGCGACAACCGAGGAATCCACGCCGCCCGAAAGGCCAAGAACGACCGTGTCGGAGCCGACTCTCGCCCTGATTTCCTCAATCTGGGCTTCTATGTATCCTTCCATGGTGTAATCGCCTACCGCGCCGCAAACATTGTACACAAAGTTTCTGATAATTTGGCGGCCCGTGTCGCTGTGCTCAACTTCGGGATGGAACTGAACGCCGAATATCTTTTTGGACTCGTTTGCCATTGCGGCGACGGCGCAGCTTTCGGTTTTTCCAACCACCTTAAATCCCATGGGAGGCTCCGATACAAAGTCGGTATGGCTCATTACGGCCTTGCCGATTTTTTCAAGCCCTTCAAATATGGAGCACCTTGAAATAATTTCGACATCGGTTTTCCCGTATTCGCTCACTTTGCAGGGCTCGACCTTTCCGCCGAGCGTGTGGGCTATAAGCTGCATCCCATAGCAGATGCCAAGAACGGGTATTCCCATTTCGAAAACTTCTTTACTTATTTGCGAAGAGTCGGGGTTATAAACCGAGCTCGGACCGCCCGTTAAAATTATGCCAATGGGGTTAAGAGCCCTAATCCTTTCGGGTTCAGTGTCGCCGGGAAGAATGAGCGAGAGAACCTGCATCTCGCGAACCCTTCTTGCGATAAGCTCTTTGTATTGACCGCCGAAATCAAGAACTAAAACCAGTTGATTGCTCAAACTTCTACCTCCCCGCGGAAGACCTCTTCGGCCGCTCCCGTCATTTTTACTGATTCATCTGTATATACGATATCCAAATTGCCGCCTCTAAGCTTTACGGTAACGGTTTCGCCCTTGTCGCAGTGGCCGTTAAGACAAGCCGCGACCGCGGCGGCGCAAGCGCCCGTTCCGCAGGCAAGAGTTTCGCCGCTTCCCCTTTCCCAAACTCTCATCTGAAGGCTGTTTCTAGCAAGGATTTTTATAAACTCGGTGTTTATGCGCTCGGGGAAAAGCGGCGAGCGCTCAAACAAAGGCCCTATCTTTTCAATTTCAATATTATCGACCTCGTCAACGAAAACCACGCAGTGCGGGTTGCCCATTGAAACGAGGGTGACTGCATACTCTTTCCCGCCAAATAATGCGGATTGGTTTATTACGCTCTCCCCAGTAAATAAAGCGGGCAGTTTTTCGGGCTCAAGAATAGCCCTTCCCATATCGACGGTGGCTCCCACCGCCTTTTCGCCATCGATTTTCAGCTCAAGGCGTTTTATTCCGCTCAATGTCTCGATGTAGACTACATCTTTTTTTGCTATGCCGCTGTCGTAAATGTATTTGCCCACGCAGCGGATGGCGTTTCCGCACATTCTGCCCTCAGAACCGTCGGCATTGAACATGCGCATTTTAGCGTCCGCGACATCGGACGGGCAAATAAGCACTATGCCGTCGCCGCCGATGCCGAAATGGCGGTCGGACAGTTTTATCGCAAGCTCATTGGGATTGTCTATGCTTTGCTTAAAGCAGTCAAAGTATATATAATCGTTGCCCGCTCCGTGCATTTTTACAAAACTAAGCTTCATGAGTCCCTCTTAAAAAAAACTATAATTAATAATAATACAGAATAGGATATTACGCAAACGATTTTACGGGCTATGCGGCTTAGCCGCTTAGATAAATTTTTTAAAATTATTTGCGCGAAAATTACATAATTTTGTTTTATTTTGTTGATTATGTCGTATGATTTTTTACGACAAATTGTTCCTTGATAATATAAAATTTTGCAAAACACGGAAAGGTTTAATCGACATCAAAGTAAATATTTCACCATTTATTTAATATTTCCTATGCCGTAAAGGTTAAAAAATATTGAAAAAATGGTGAAAAATTTCTGAAAACCTATTGAATTTATGGCTAAATTATGTTATTATCAGCCAAGAAATAATATTAAAGTCACTTTTTCCCCAAAAAACAAAAGATTTTATTATTCTCCTACCCCCCAATAGACATTTTGCAGGCTTTTTCACCCAAAAAGCCGGTTTTTTGATATTTGTCGATAGGCCCGCTCTTACATTGCGGTGTTATAATGTCGAATACAGGAAAATGGAGGATGGAAATGAAAAGGACGATTGTTATTGCAGATGATAACCCAGCGTTCATCAATTCAATCATTGATTTTTTCGAAAGAACCAATGATTACGAAATCGTCGGAACAGCGGGAGACGGCCTGGAAGCGTCCGCGATTATCGAGAAGCACTCGCCGG
>JAAZIO010000104.1 GCA_012800805.1 Clostridiales bacterium
GCGTTCCCGCAGTTAACACATCCGCTGTTTTTTCTGAAAACATCGTGGCGCCAATCGGCAGCCCGTTTCCAAGCCCTTTTGCGGTGGTGACTATATCGGGGGCGATTTCGTAGAGCATATAGGCATACAGCGCTCCCGTTCTTCCGTTGCCCGTTTGAACCTCATCGACAATCATAAGGATGTCGCGCTCTTTGCAGAATTTTTCAAGCTCTTTTACAAATCCTTTGTCAAGGGGGTTTACTCCTCCCTCACCTTGGCAAAGCTCCACCATCACGGCGCAAAATTCATCCGTCAGTTTTTCCTTTACGCTTTCAATATTTGCCTTTGCGTAGTCAAAGCCCTCAAGGAAAGGCATAAAGTATGTATGGAAGTTCTCCTGCCCCGTCGCAGTTATCGTTGCCATGGTGCGTCCGTGAAAAGAGCCCTCTAAGGTCAATATTTTATATCTATTCTTACCGTAGCGCTCGTATGAGTATTTCCTCGCGCACTTTATAGCGCACTCGTTTGCCTCGGCGCCGCTGTTTGAAAAAAAGACCTTTTTAAAACCCGTGCGTTCGCAAAGAAGCCTAGCCAGTTTAGCCTGAGGCTCGCTGTAGTAGATGTTGCTGACATGGGGGAGCATATTAAGCTGGGCGACCACCGCGCCTAGCCACTTTTCGTTTTTTATCCCAAGGCCGTTTACCGCAATTCCACTGCCGAAATCTATATACTCCCTGCCGTCAGCGTCGTATAAAAACTCTCCTTCCCCGCGGACGAATACCGCGTTTTGCCTTGGGTAAGAGGGAACAATGTATGATTTATCTAAGTTTACGATGTCCATATGCACCTCAATAAAACATGGTGCCGATACCTTCATCGGACAGGATTTCAATCAAAATGGCGTGAGGTTCGGTGCCGTCCAAAATAAACACCCTCTTTACGCCGCGCCTTATAGCTTCAACGCAGCAGGCGACTTTGGGTATCATGCCGCCGCCGATGATTCCTTCTTTTATAAGCTGGGGCGCTTCGGACACATTGATTGCGGGAATTAGGCTATCGGGGTCGTTTTTGTCACGCAAAATTCCTTTTATGTCCGTCATGGAAATAAGGCTTGTCGCCTTAAGCTCGCCTGCGATTCTCGAGGCAACCGTGTCGGCGTTGATGTTGTAGGCATTGCCTTCATTGTCGCAGCCTATCGAGCTTATTACGGGAATGAAACCTGCCTCCAAAATATCCATTATGGGCTTTGTGTTTATTTTGGTTATCTCGCCCACGTAGCCTAGCTCCTCGTTTAAAGGCTTTGCCTCAATCATTTTGCCGTCTATTCCGCAAAGGCCTATCGCGCTCCCGCCGTTCTTTTCTATAAGTGCAACCAGTTTTTTGTTGACCTTTCCCGCAAGCACCATCTGGACGACATCCATCGCCTCAAGCGAGGTTTTTCTAAGACCGCCCACAAACTCGGACTTTATTCCCATTTTGTCCAGCGTTTCGTTGATTTCCGGCCCGCCGCCGTGGACAAGGACGATTTTAACGCCGATTTGCCAAAGCAAGACGATGTCGCGCATTACCATGTTCTTTAAATCCTCGTCAAGCATGGCGTTGCCGCCGTATTTGACAACCAAAACCTTTCCGTTATATTTTTGTATGTAAGGCAGAGCCTGAAGCAAAATTTCCGCTTTTTCTATATTGCTGATTTTCATATTCTCTCTCTTTTATCAGATTATATCGTTTTTTTTAACGGCTTTTTTAGGTTCTGTAGTCGCCGTTTATTTTGACATAGTCGTATGTAAGGTCGCATCCCCACGCCGTGGCGTAGCCGCTCCCGTCGTTTAAACCGATTATTATTTCAATTTCGCTCTCAAGCAGTATCTTTTTTGCCTTGTCCTCGTCAAAATCGACACCTGCGCCGCTCGAGCAGACCATTATTTCCCCCGCAGCGGACTTGAAAGCGACATCCACCTTAGTAACGTCGACGTCAGCGCCTGAATAGCCGATAGCGCAAAGCACCCTGCCCCAGTTTGCGTCAGCGCCGAACATTGCCGCTTTAAACAGCGAACTTGTGATGACGCTCTTTGCAACTACCCTTGCGTCCTCTTCCGTCTTTGCGCCCGAAACCTTGCACTCAAGAAGTTTGGTTGCGCCCTCGCCGTCTTTGGCAATCATCCTGCAAAGCTTTGAGGTTACCATATTTAGCGCCTTTTTGAAAGCCTTAAACGCCTCGCCGTCCTCTTTTATCTCCTCGTTGCCGCAAAGGCCGTTTGCCATTACGCTTAGCATATCGTTTGTTGAGGTGTCGCCGTCAACGCTTATCATGTTAAAGGTGCGCTTTACATCTTCTTTTACCGCAACGGCAAGCATATTCGGCGATATTGCGACATCCGATGTGATAAACACAAGCATTGTCGCCATGTTGGGATGAATCATGCCCGAGCCCTTTGCAATGCCGCCGATTCTAGCCACCTTTCCCATAATCTCAAATTCAACCGCGGCTTCCTTGACCACGGTATCTGTTGTCATGATTGCCTCGCAAGCGGACAAGCTTCCCTCATAGCTTATCGATTTATAAAGGTCGCCGATTGCGTTTTTCATCGGTTCAAGGCTGAGGGGCTGACCTATTACGCCCGTTGACGCCACTATGACGTCCGAGCTTTCGCAAACGCCAAGACCCGCCACAAGGTCGCACATTCCCTTTGCTATCTCAATGCCGTTCGCGTTGCAAGTGTTTGCGTTGCCGCTGTTGCAGATGACGGCTTTCGCCTTGCCGTCCTTTAGGTTTTCCATCGTGACGTAAAGTGGCGCGCCTTTTACAAGGTTTTTGGTATAAACGGCGGCTGCGCTGCACATGACATCGCTCACTATCAACGCAAGGTCTTTCTTTGACTTGTTTTTTCTTATTCCGCAATGAACTCCGCCCGCTTTAAATCCTTTGGGGGCGGTCACTCCGCCTGCTATGTATTCCATTAATCACTAACCCCTGAGTTTCTTCTATGTCGTTCATTATGTTAAAGCATTGAATCGCTGCGCCCGACGCCCCTTTGCCGAGGTTGTCGTAAAGAGCAGTCAAAAGCACCCTGCCGTCCGTTCCCGATACTATAATCTTCATGCAGTCTTTTCCGCTTAAAAGGTTCGCCGCAATAAAGCCCGAAAACTCCTCACCGCCAAGCGGAAGCACCTCAATAACCTTGCTTCCCTCATAGTGATTTTTCAAAGTTTCGTGAACCACCTTTTCGCTTAATCCCGCTATATTTAGCGGAACGCTAACTTCCATTCCCGAGTAAAAGTCGGCTACTATCGGGGAAAACACGGGCGGCGAGGATATGCCGCTGTATTTTGTCATCTCTTTAAGATGCTTATGGTTTTGCCCTATAGCGTACTGTCTTGGCGAGGAAAGCTCTTTTGCGCGGTTTTCGCTTTGATATTCTGCTATCATCTTTTTTCCGCCGCCTGAGTATCCCGTAAGCGACAGGCATGTGAAAGGATAATCCTTTGACACCACTCCTGCCTTTATCAAGGGATAAACAAGCGATATGAATCCGCTTGCGTGGCAGCCCGGCACAGCTACTCTCTTTCCTTTCTTTATGGCTTCACGGTTGCTTTTTTCAAGCTCGGGCAACCCGTATACCCATCCCTCGCTAACCCTGTGAGCGGTGGAGGCGTCGATAATTTTGACTTTGTCGTTTTTTACAAGCCCCACGGCATCTCTTGCCGCATCGTCCGGCAGACATAAAAAGGTGACGTCGCTTGAGTTTATATACTCTTCCCTTGCCGCCGTTTCTTTTCTGTCGCTAGAGGGTATCTCAAGCAGCAGCACATCTTCTCTTTCTTTTAAGCGGTCGCGGATTTTAAGCCCGGTGGTTCCCTCCGCGCCGTCGATAAAAACCTTAATCATAGCAAGAATTTAACACCATTATAAAAATAAGTCAAGCGATTATGCATAAATATTCTTAATTATTTAATAAAATTTTGATTTTGCTGTATAAATATGCGTTATGCAATAAATATATGCATTTTTATAAATTAAATTACCGTATAAAACAAAAATGACAAAAGAGTTAATGCTTAGAAGAATATTAGGCAATTAGAATTTTTTTAATAATTAAAAAACAATAAAATAATACTTTTTTGCTAAATTAAAAAAGCCTTTAAACAAAACTTTGTTGCTATATTAAATTAAGCCTTTAAACAAAACTTTGTTGTTAAATAAATTAAGGTTAAAAAACAAAAAAACCGCTTTTGCGGTTTATCTGTGTTTCTTTGGGACGGAGATGGGCATTGCGTAGCGGTGACGCGGCATATTGGGCTCCTCAACCGTTATATACTCCTCAAATTTATCCCTATAGTCGCGCCTCTCGGGATTACCGCCCTTGCTTTTTGCGTTTTGAGGCCTGTTGCCTTGTTTGCTTTTCCCCACGGGCTTATTGAACTCAGCCGCCGCGGGGCGCTTTTTTTTGGCTTTATTTTTGTTGCTGTTATCGTTAAAACCGCCTTTTAGTTGTTCTTTTTTGCCTCTGTTTTCTTTATTATCGTAATTTTTTTTGCCCATATTACCTTTTTTAAAAACGCGATAAGCTTAGGATGAAAACTTATTTTGTTTTTTTAGTTATTTTACTGAACTTCCTGCCAAGAGGGGTCTTGCGGGTTTTCGCGGAACTTTAAAAGCATTCTTGCCTCGCGCTCGGATATATAATTTTGAGACAGGGCTTCTTTTATTACAGCGTCAAGGTTTGTAAGAGAGTGGTTTTCAACGTTTGCCTCTTTAAGTTTATCGATACCCTTTTTAAGCCCGTAGGTGAATATCGAAACTATTCCCAAAACCTCGGCCCCCGCTTCCCTTAGCGAGTTAACCACATCGATTGAAGAGCCCGCGGTGGAAATGAGGTCCTCAATGACTACAACCTTTTTGCCTTTTGGGTCCGCGCCTTCAATCTTGTTTTCTCTGCCGTGCGATTTGCTCTCTCCTCTCACATAGCCCATGGGAAGAGCAAGCATCTGGGATACAATCGCAGCATGCGGTATGCCCGCAGTAGCCGTGCCCATAAGAGCCTCGCACTCGGGATACAGCTCTTTTACGCATCTTGCAAGCGAGCCCTCAACTGCATCTCTTGCTTTAGGATACGCAAGGGTAAGGCGGTTGTCGCAATAAATAGGCGACTTTATTCCGCTCGCCCAGGTAAAAGGCTCAAGCGGACGAAGGAATACGGCTTTTATGTCAAGCAAAACTTTGGCTATGTTCTTTTCAATGTCTTTCATTTTACGCTCCCAAAAAATCTTTTTTGCATTTTCTGTATACTTCAAGCGGATTTTCCGCGTCGGTTATGCTGCGGCCCACGACAATGAAAGTAGCCCCCTGCTCCCTTGCGAAGGTAGGCGTTGCAACCCTCTTTTGGTCTCCAACGGCGTCGCCCTCAAGCCTTATGCCCGGCGTTACGCTGATAAGTCCCTTTTCAGCCATGGCTTTTGCCTCGTAAGGAGAGCAGACCACCCCGTCAAGCCCCGCTTTCAGGGCGTTGTCGGCATAGGCATCAACCGTTTCTTTAGAAGACAAATTTATCTTAAGCTCGTCTTTCAGTATTTCGTCGTTTAAAGAAGTCAGCACGGTTACCGCAATCAAAAGGGGCCTGTTTTTGCCTATCGCTCCCTCCTCGAGCCCCTTTTTTGCCATTCTGATCATCTCGACGCCGCCCGCCGCGTGAACGTTAGTGATGTCAACGCCAAGCTCTCCAAGATTTCTCATGGCTTTATAAACCGTGTTCGGTATGTCGTGAAGCTTAAGGTCCAAAAATATTTTGTAACCACTCTCTTTAAGTTCTTTTACAAGCGGAGCCCCCTCACGGTAGAACAGCTCCATACCTATTTTAAGATAAGGCTTTTCATCCCCCATTTTAGAAAGGAACGACATAAGACCTTCTTTGTTTTTAAAATCGCATGCTATTATAACGTCACGCATTGTGCGCCCTCCCAATAATGTCGCTTAGTTTTTCTATACCGTATCTCTCCATGACCTTTGGCAAATCGTCGATTATCTTTTTTGAGGCATACGGGTCGATAAGGTTTTGCGTTCCCACCATTACGGCGGAGGCTCCCGCGTACATCATTTCTATGACGTTCTCGGCGCTTGAAACTCCGCCCATTCCGATAATGGGAATCTTTGTGACTTTATAGACATCGTAAATCATTTTAAGCGCAACGGGATAAACGCCTATTCCGCTGTATCCGCCCTTTATTGTGCTAATAATGGGCTTTGCCGTCTTTAAACAAAGCCTCATGCCAAGCAGGGTGTTTATAAGGCTGATTCCGTCGGCGCCGCCAATCTCAACGGCTTTTGCAAGCTCGGTAACATCGGTCACGTTCGGGCTCAGCTTTACAATAAGGGGTTTATCGCAGTGTTTTTTTACTTCCCTTGTCAGGTTTTCGGCGGTTTTTGGGTCGGTTCCGAACGCCAGCCCGCCTCCTTTAACATTGGGGCAGCTTATGTTTAACTCCACCGCGAAAACCATGTCGGACTTGGACACTATCTCGACCGCCTTTACATATTCATCCACGCTGTGACCGCCGACGTTTGCTATAACTTTTCCCTCATAAACCTTTGAAAGCTTTATAAGCTCGTCGTTTACCACCGCTTCCGCGCCGGGGTTTTGAAGCCCGATTGCGTTAATCATGCCGGCGGGGCACTCGGCTATTCTAGGTAGGGGATTGCCGTATCTCGGCTCAAGCGTCGTTCCTTTAAGGGCTATCGAGCCAAGGCAATTTATATCATAGTACTCCGAAAACTCATAGCCAAAGCCAAAGGTTCCGCTTGCGGGGATTATCGGGTTTTTCAGCGTATAGCCGAAAAGGCTTACCGAAAGGTTACTCATACAGCACCTCCGAACGCATGAACACGGGGCCCTCTTTGCAAACTCTCTTGTATCCGCCCGTCGTTTTTATAGAGCATCCCATGCAAGCGCCAAAGCCGCAGCCCATCCTGGCTTCCATTGAAATTTCGCCGTCGATTGAAAGCTTGCTGAGGTTTTTTAGCATAATTTCGGGGCCGCAGGCGTAGTAGCCGTCATAGTCACCTTCAACGGTCAAGGCAAGGGCCACGGTGTTGCCCTTAAAGCCCAGCGAGCCGTCGTCGGTCGCGGGATAGACATTGCAAAACTTAGAGAACTCATCTATAAGAATAAGTTCATCTTTATTTTTTGCGCCAAGTATAATATCTATCGATTTTCCTTGCCTTTTCAGCTCTTTTGCAAGATATAAAAGGGGCGCGATGCCAAGCCCGCCGCCTATAAGAAGCGGCCTATCGCAAAGAGTAAGATTGAAGCCGTTGCCTAGCGAGGTTAAGGTGTTCAGCTCCTCCCCCTCTTTTATTTCGGTCATCGCCCTTGTGCCCGCGCCGAGAACCTTGTATACCACGCTTATCCTGTCGCCGTCTTGGTCTGCAACGCAAAATGGGCGGCGAAGCGTAAAGCCGTCCAGCTTGATTTCAACGAACTGTCCCGCCTTTTGCTTTTCCGCCGCGCCGCAAAGCACCATTTTATATGTGTCTTTTGCGATAGGCTCGTTTGAAATTACTTTTAAAACTTCTTCTCTCATTATATAGTGCTGATTCCCATCGTCGTTTCTTCGATGACATCCAAAAGAACCGATACCGTGTCAAGCGAGGTGAATACGGGCACGTTGTTTTCAACCGCGCAGCGGCGTATCTTTATGCCGTCTCTTTTGCTTGAAAGCTCCGAGTTGCCTATGGTGTTGACGACATAGGTTACATAACCTTTTCTTAAGGAGTCTAATATCTCCTCGCTGCCTTGGGATATCTTTTTCTTGACCCTTGTTTTGATGCCGTGCTCTTTTAAAAACTGCGCCGTTCCGCTGGTTGCCTCGATGTTGAACCCGAGGTTATAAAATCTTCTAATCAGCGGCAACGCGCTTTCCTTGTCGCAGTCGGCGATTGTCGCAAACACCGTGCCGTAGTTCATAAGTTTTAAGCCCGAAGCTTTAAGCGCCTTGTATACCGCGCGGTTCAGCGATTTGTCATAGCCTATAGCCTCGCCCGTTGACTTCATTTCGGGAGACAACACCGTGTCAAGACCCTTAAGCTTGGAATACGAGAACACGGGCGCCTTTACATACCATCTGTCCTTTTTGGGATGAACTCCGACATAGCCCAGCTCTTTTAAAGTTTTTCCAAGCATGACCTTTGTCGCTATGTTGGCAACGGGCACTCCCGTGGATTTTGCAAGGAATGGCACCGTTCTGCTCGAGCGCGGGTTAACCTCGATTATAAAAACTTTTCCGTTTCCGTCAACTATAAACTGAATGTTGAACGGCCCGACGATACCTATCTCCACACCGATTCTCTCGGTGTAGTCCACAATGGTTTTAATCGTTTCATCGGAGAGCGAGCGTGGAGGATATACGCTTACGGAGTCGCCGCTGTGGACGCCCGCGCGCTCGATGTGCTCCATTATGCCGGGTATGAACACATCCTTTCCGTCGCAGACAGCGTCAACCTCGCACTCGGTTCCGATAATGTATTTATCTATAAGAACGGGATGCTTTTTGTTTAGCGCCACGGCTTCGGCTAGGCAGTTTCTCAAATATTTTTCGTCGTAGACGATATGCATCATTCTTCCGCCAAGAACGAACGAGGGGCGAACCAGAACGGGATAGCCGATGCGCGAAGCCGCCTTTACGCCGTCTTCAATCGTAAACACGGCGCTGCACTCGGGCATGGGAATGTTAAGCTTTGTCAAAACCTCGGCAAAGAGGTCTCTGTCTTCTGCGCGCGCTATTGCCTCGTTGCTTGTTCCGATTATATTTACGCCACCCTCAAAGAGGTCTTCGGCGAGGTTGATTGCCGTCTGTCCGCCGAGTGCGACTATAACGCCTTCGGGCTTTTCAAGCTCAACCACATTCATTACATCCTCAAAGGTGAGCGGCTCAAAGTAGAGCTTGTCGGAAAGAGTGTAGTCCGTTGACACCGTTTCGGGGTTGTTGTTTATGATGATTGCCTCATAGCCGCTCTCTTGTATCGCCCATACGGCATGCACCGTGGAATAGTCGAACTCCACGCCCTGGCCTATTCTTATCGGGCCGCTGCCGAGCACCACGATTTTTTTGCGCGCGGTGACCTTAGACTCGTTTTCGCTGCCGTAGGTTGAATAAAGGTACGGCGTGTAGCTGTCAAACTCTCCCGCGCAAGTGTCAATCATCTTATATACGGGCATTATATTGTTTTCTTTTCTGAGTTTGAATATATCGAAAATCGTCATTCCCCATGAGGATGCGATGTATTCGTCAGAAAAACCTATTCTCTTTGCCTTTTTCAAAACCTCAATGTCGCCCTTGTTGGTGTCGATAACCTTTTCAAACTCCACTATGTTTAAAATCTTTTCAAGGAAGAAGCGGTCTATTTTGGTTATCTGGTAGAGATAATCGACATCGATGCCCTGCCTTAAGGCTTCGGCTATTGCGAAAATCCTCTCGTCCGTGCTTTGCAAAATAAGCTCAACCAAATCGTGCTTTGAGAGGTTTTTAAGCTTTTTAAGCTCAAGGTGGCAAGCGCCTATCTCAAGAGAGCGAACGGCTTTAAGGAGAGACTCTTCTATCGTTCTTCCTATCGCCATTACCTCGCCCGTGGCTTTCATCTGCGTGCTTAAGGTGCGGTTTGCGTCGGCAAACTTGTCGAACGGGAAGCGCGGAACTTTAGCTACAACATAGTCAAGGGTCGGCTCGAACGAGGCAAGTGTGCTTGCTATTTTTATCTCGTCAAGCGTAAGTCCCACGGCTATTTTGGCGCTGACCCTTGCGATGGGGTATCCGCTGGCTTTGCTGGCAAGCGCTGACGACCTGCTGACCCTCGGGTTGACCTCAATCACATAGTATTGGAATGAAAAGGGGTCAAGCGCAAACTGCACATTGCAGCCGCCCTCGATTTTAAGCGCCCTTATGATGTTTAGGGCCGCGTTTTTTAGCATATTGTATTCACGGTAGTTTAAGGTCTGGCAGGGGGCAACGACGATGGAGTCGCCCGTGTGTATGCCGACGGGGTCGACGTTTTCCATGCTGCAGATGGCTATCGCCGTGTCGTTTTTATCCCTCATTACCTCAAACTCAATCTCTTTGTATCCCTTGATGGATTTTTCAATTAGAACCTGCGTTACGGGTGAGAGCTTTAAGCCGTTTTCGGCGTGTTCTTTAAGTTCTTCCTCATTGTCGCAAAATCCGCCGCCCGTTCCGCCGAGGGTATAAGCGGGCCTAACTATTACGGGGTATCCGATTTTTTCCGCGGACTTAAGCGCCTCCTCCACACTGGTTGCGATAAACGACTCCAAAACGGGCTCGCCTATGCTTTCGCAAAGGTCTTTAAAGAGCTGACGGTCCTCGGCTTTGGAAATTACGTCATAGTTTGCGCCGAGAAGCTCAACCTGGCACTCTTCCAAAACGCCCTTTGTGTAAAGCTGCATGCCAAGGTTAAGACCGGTCTGTCCGCCGAGAGAGCACAGCAGCCCGTCGGGGCGCTCGTAGCGAATGATTTTAGCGACGTGCTCAAGGTCCAGCGGCTCCATGTATACCTTGTCCGCCATCTGGGTGTCGGTCATAATCGTGGCGGGGTTGGAGTTTACAAGCACAACCTCGTATCCTTCCTCTTTCAAGGCAAGGCATGCCTGCGTGCCCGCATAGTCGAACTCCGCGGCTTGGCCTATAACTATCGGACCGGAGCCGATAACCATTATTTTTTTAATATCTGTTCTTTTGGGCATAGCCTTTTCCTCCGGACATATTCAAGTATTCGGCAAAAGTGTCAAAGACATAGGGCGCGCGCTTTGGCATGGCCGCTTTGTCGGGCCTGAACATAACGCCGATGATTTTGTTTTCCTTGTCCTCGATGCCCTCGATGTCGCCGTCCAAAACATTGATGTGGGTAACGGTTAAACCAGTGCCGTCTATGCTTTGAGCATCCACCGCAAAGCAGTGGTTTTGCGCTGTTATGTCTATGGTGTTTGTCCTTAAATCTCTAACGGGAATGTTCACTCCCCTGTGTCCGACCTTGGCTTTTTTAACTTTCGCGCCCATGGCAAGAGCAATTACAAGCTGGCCCAGCCCTACGCCGAAAATGGGAAGCTTGCCTTTGAGCTTCCTTACGGTCTCGACGACTTCGGGAATGTCCTCGGGGCTTCCGGGGCCGTCGGATATAAACAAACCTTGGGGATGATATGACAAAATATCTTCAGCCGAAGTGAAGGCGGGATAAACTATCACGTTGCAGCCTTCGTCGTTCAATTTTTTGATTACATTGTATTTAAGCCCGAGGTCGATTGCGGCAACGCTGTATTTGGGGTTTCTTGTCCTGCAGTGCCAAACCTTATGGGTGGTTACTTTTTCAACCTGCCTTGTCTCAAGGCGTGTCGATTTGATTTTTTCAACGCACTCTGCGATATCGGCGCCCTCGTCGGTAATCATCGCCCGCATGGAGCCTTCGTCTCTAAGAATCTTTACAAGCTCTCTCGTATCCAGCCCGCAGATACCCACAACGCCGTTTTCCTGCATCATATCCTGAAGCGTCATGGTGTAGCGGAAGTTTGAGGGTCTGTCGTTATACTCGTGCACGACGAATCCCGCCATGTATATGCTTTTGGACTCAAAGTCATCGTCGTTAACGCCGTAGTTTCCTATAAGCGGATAGGACATTACCACTATTTGCTGATAATAGGCGGGGTCGTAAAGAATTTCCTGATAACCCACCATCGAGGTGTTGAAAACTATCTCCGCGATCTTCTCCCCCGATGCGCCGAAGCCTTCGCCGGAAAAGACCTTGCCGTTTTCCAAAATCAGCAGTCTTTTTGCCATAGTTCCTCCTTAGCGTTGTAGACAGTTTCGCCCCCGCGCAGCGTTAAAACGGGGAAACCGCTCAGCTTCTCGCCTATAAACGGCGAGTTTTTGGCGCAGGACGCTATTTCATCTATCATATACTCTCTTGTTTTGTCTAAGTTCAAAACGGTGATATCCGCGTCCGCCCCCTCTTTCAGCTCGGGGTCGGGCAGGCGGAACCTCTTTGCGGGATTTATCGATGTCCACCTTATGATGTCTTCCATGGTGCAAAGCTTTTTTAAAAGAAGCTTTGAGGTCAAAAGAGCAAACATCGTTTCAAAGCCGATTATTCCGCACGGGGCGATGTCGTAAGGCATTGCCTTTTCCTCTTTGGAGTGCGGGGCGTGGTCGGTTGCTATCATGTCCGCTACGCCGCAAAGCAAGGCTTCGACGGCGGCCTCCATATCCGCTTCGCTTCTTAGCGGCGGGTTCATTTTATAGTTTGCGTTCTTTATGTCTTTTTCGTTCAAAAAGAGGTGATGGGGCGTAACCTCGCAGGTGACGTCCACTCCCGATTGTTTTGCCTGCTTTACAAGCTCGAAGCTCTTTTTTGTGGAAAGGTGGCAAAAATGATACCTTACGCCTGTTTTTTTAGCCAGTTCAAGCTCGCGCTCAACCGCGATGTATTCCGCCTCGGGAGAAAAACCGTATCCCAAAGCCTCGGCGTGGGACGATATAATGTTGTCCGCCTCTTTTACCCTTATCATGGCTTCTTTTAAAAGGTTAAGGTCTTCAACGCCCTTTCCGTCGTCGCTAAACCCCTTAACAAGAGGAGAGAGCCCTTCAATATCGCTAAGCTCCCTTCCTTTTTGGTTTATGGTTATCGAGGCCATCGGATAAACCTTGATGACCGCGCTCTTTTTTATTGCGGACA
>JAAZIO010000011.1 GCA_012800805.1 Clostridiales bacterium
CAAGATTTCTTCGATTTTATTTACGATATCTAAAGGTTCCGCCATTCTGCCTTTGCCGTTATCGCCGCAGGCAAGATAGCCGCACTCGGGTTCAAGAAAATGAACGCCCCTGTCAGATAGCGTTTTTATATTTTCCCTCGTCGCCTCATGCTCATACATTGCGGTATTCATTGCGGGGCAAATCAATACGGGACATTTTACCGCAAGCAGGGTTGTTGTCAGCATATCGTCGGCTATACCCGAGCGGTATTTTGCGATAAGGTTCGCGGTCGCGGGAGCCACAACAAAAAGGCTAGCTTTTTTGGATATGGAAACATGTTTAACGTTGTATTCAAAATTTCTGTCAAATGTATCGGTTATAACTCTTTTACCCGAAAGAGTTTCAAAAGTCAAAGGCGCGACAAAACGGGCGGCGTTTTCCGTCATTATGACTTCAACATCCGCCCCAAGTTTTTTCAGTCTGGAAACCAGCTCGCAGGACTTATACGCCGCGATTCCTCCGGTTACGCCTAAAACGATGTATTTACCGCTTAGCATTACTCTCTTACAATAACTCTCTTGCCTTCATAAATCTCTTTGCAGGCAAGCGTGACAGGCTTGTAACCCGAAGCGGCAAGATAATTGGATTCCTGTGTGATAAGCTCTCTGGTTCTCTTAGCGACCGCGCAAGTTAAAGCGTAGCGGCACTCGGCTTTCTTTATGAGTTTATCAATGGGCGGATCAATCATAATATTGCTTTACCTCCTCCATCAGCGACTTTATAAAAATTTGATTTCTTGATACTTTATGCTTTTCAACCTCTTTCAGCGCGGCTTCGTCTTTTGACTTGTGCGCCTTTATGATTGATATCATATCCATTGCGCAGCGGTCCACCTCGTCGTTTATGACAATGTAGTCATATTCCGAAATAAACCTGACCTCGTATGCGGCCTCGTCAAGCCTGCGCTTTAAAGTTTCCTCTGTTTCGGTTCCTCTTCCGACAAGCCTTGTTTCAAGCTCTTTAAGGCTTGGGGGCGTGATAAAAATGCTTACGCACTCGTGATACAGCTTTTTGACATTTACGGCGCCGACGACATTGATTTCAAGCACAACATCTTTGCCCTCGGAAAGCTTTTTTTCAACCTCGGACTTCAGCGTGCCGTAGTAGTTGGTGTATGTCTTAGTATATTCCAAAAAAGCCTCGGCTTGTATGTTTCTTTCAAATTCCTCTTCGGACATGAAGTAGTAATTGACGCCGTGAACTTCTCCGGGCCTTGGAGCCCTTGATGTCGCCGATACCGAAAAAGCTAGGTTTGGAAGCGCGTCGAATACCTTTTTTAATACCGTGCCCTTTCCCGCGCCGGATGAGCCCGAAATGACGATAAATAAACCTTTACTCGACATTTTGCGCTTGCTCTCTGATTTTCTCTATCTCGTTTTTAAGCATAAGGACATTGTTTGTAATTGTCAAATCGTTAGCCTTTGAGCCGATGGTGTTGACTTCGCGGTTGAGCTCCTGAACCAAAAAGTCAAGCTTTCGTCCTATGGGGTTTTCGTCGTTAATCAGGCTCTCAAGCTGGTTGAAGTGAGACTTAAGCCTTGTAAGCTCCTCGTCTATTGAAGAGCGGTCGGCAAACAGGGCGATTTCGGTCATGATTCTGGTTTCGTCGATATCAAGCCCTTGAGTCATCGCCGCAATTCTTTCTTTAAGCTTTACGGCATATTCTTCTTTAACCAGAGGCGCTCTCTCCTCGATTTGCGCGGTAAGAGATTTTAGAGCCGTAAGCTTTTCGGCGATATCGGCTTTTATGTGCTCGCCTTCAGCTATCCTCATCTCTTCAAGGGATGCAAGAGCCGAACACAACGCTAAAATCACCAGCGTTTTTAATTTGTCTTCGTCCTCTTCGGGCGGAGTTGCCACGATTATGTCGGGAACTTTTACTATTTGTGAGAGCGTGACATCGTTTTCGATATTAAGCTCCCTTGCCAAAAGTTCCGCTGTATAATAGTAGTCTTTAGCTAGCTGAACATTGGAAGTAAAGCTTCCCTGGCCCTCTTCGCTTCTGTTTTCGTAAGATACATAAACATCTAAATGCCCGCGCGATATAACTTGAGAAATGTTTTTCCTTATCACTTCCTCAAGGAAAAGGAAAAGCTTGGGCATTTTAATATTCATGTCTAAATAACGGTGGTTGACGGCCTTAAGTTCAATCGTTACGGTTCTTCCGCAATTTGAGGCCTCTCCCTTGCCGTAGCCGGTCATGCTTTTCAATCTACGGGTCTCCTCTTTTACCGATTATTTTCTTTGGAACATTTTACCACATTCCATATTTTAGAGCAACATTTTTTCAAACTCTCGCTCGTCTATAATCTTAATGCCCAGTTTCATAGCTTTATCCAGCTTGCTTCCTGCGTCTTCGCCCGCTATAACCAGCGTAACGCCTTTCGACACGCTGTCGGCCACTTCCCCGCCCCTTTCTTCGATGAGGGCTTTTGCCTCGCTCCTTTTGTATTTGCTTAGCGCTCCCGTAAGCACCACTTTCTGGCCAGTAAAAGAGCCTTTCTTTACGCTTTTTTCTTCAAAGCTGATTCCTTTTGAAATCAGGCTGTCAAGCATATTAAGATTTTTGCCATCTTTAAAGAATGAAACGACATTGTCCGCCAAAATCTCGCCCACGCCGTCAATTTGCGATACTTCTTCTTTTGTGGCATTCTTTAGTTTTTCAAGCGTATTAAATTTTTTTGTCAAATCTTTTGCGGTCTTTTTGCCGATGCCTTCAATTCCAATGGCGTATATAAAGCGGGCAAGCGTGGTATCCTTGCTTTTTTCAATGGCGTTTAAAAGATTTGCTATTTTCTTGTCTTTATAGCCTTCAAGCTTTTCAAGGTCGCTCGGGGTAAGGTCGTATATTTTTGAAAAACTGTCGATTCGAAGCTCATTGAACAGCGCCTCCGAGGTTTTTTCCGAAAGGCCTTCTATATCCATCGCGTCCTTTGAGGCAAAGTGAGTTAGCGCCTTAATAAACTTTGACGAGCAAGCCTCTCCGCCCGCGCAATAATAAAACACGCCTTTTTTGACAACATCAGCGCCGCATGCGGGACATTTTTTCGGCGGCTCGATTTCTCTGTCCGTGTCGTGGTATTCACTGACACCCATAACTTCAGGTATAACATCGTTGGAGCGTCTTACAAACACCCTGCTGCCGATTTTGATTTTTTTCTTTTTTATGTCGTCGATGTTGTTAAGTGTTGCCCTCTTAACGGTTGCCCCCGAAAGCTCGACGGGCTCTAAAATGGCAAGCGGGTTTATTTTGCCCGTCCTTGATATTTGCCATATGACATCTTTTAATATGGTGGTTTCCTCGTCGGCTTTAAATTTGTAAGCTATTGCCCACCTTGGGAACTTTTCGGTATATCCTAAATTTTCTCGCAAAGATATATCATTTACCTTAAAAACAAGACCATCTATTAGATAGTCCAGTTTAGGACGGTTTTCCTCGGCGCGCCTGATATAATCTTCCGCTTCTTTAATGCTTTTAATGACGGCGAACTCGCCTTCCGTCATAAAGCCCTGCTCTTTAATAAAATCCCTCATGCCTCTTTGAGTGGTTATCTCAAAGTCGGAATAACCTATGTTATAGCAAAACACGTCCAGTTTTCTTTTTGCGGTTTCTTTCGGGTCAAGGTTTCTTATCGCCCCCGCCGCGCCGTTTCTTGCGTTCTTTAGCGGTATCGGGTTGTTTTTGTTGTAGTTTTCAAGCGAGGACAACTTCATTATGCCCTCTCCTTGAAATTCCACTTTCCCTTTATAGGGAATAGACAGCGGAACTGAGCGGATGGTTTTGACCTGCTCGGTAACAACTTCGCCGATTTCACCGTTGCCCCTTGTCGCGGCTTTCACAAGCTTGCCGTTTTCATATAAAAGGTTAAGCGTAAGCCCGTCGAATTTATATTCCGCCGTAAGCTCGGGGAACTTGCCGTTTACTTTAATCAACCTGTTTATCCACTCCTCAAAACCTTCAAGGCTTTGGCATTTATCAAGGCTGTAGAGTTTGTTCAAATGCCTTGACTGCTCAAACTTTTTAAGCGGCTCGCCGCCAATCCTTTTTGTGGGAGAATCGTCAAGAACAACGCCCGTTTGTTTTTCAAGCTCCACCAGCTCGTCGTATAGCCTGTCGTATTCGCTGTCCGATACCGTCGGCGAATCCAAGACATAATATTCATAGCTGTATTTGTTGAGCAAGTCAACAAGCTCTCTCATTCTGTCCACGGCGGTTACTCCTTTATTTTAAGAAGATTATACGCAACCGATAGCGCAAAGCGTTTTATTCCCAGGCCTTTAAACATGATAGCCGCTATCATGTTATCTCCCTCGCCCGCGACTTCGGTTATTATTCCTTCGCCGAATTTTACATGCTCGACAACTTTACCCGGCTCAAATTTCGAGTAATCTTTTTGCCCTTGGCCGCTCTGTTGCGTTATAGAGCTTTTGGTATAGTCAGAGCCGTAAGAGTTGGTCTTTAGTGCGCCGGGAGCGGTAACGCTTGCGGGCTTGGGTTTAGCAAAAGGCGTTACGTCTCCGCACATTTCCTCTATAAAGCGGCTTTTTGGGTTGTATTGAAAATCGTTAAACCTGGAGCGGCTTTTCGACCAGGTGGCAAAAAATCTGTCTTTGGCTCTTGTTATCGCTACATAAATGAGCCTGCGCTCTTCTTCTATGTCGCCGCTCATCATTGACATGGAGGACGGGAAAATGCCCTCCTCCAGCGCCACCGCAAAAACAGTGCCGAATTCAAGGCCTTTTACCATATGTATGGTCGCAATCGTCACATAATTGTCGTCGGACATATTGTCGGTATCCGACATCAGCGACACATACTGCAAAAAGTCCTCAAGCGTGGCGTTTTCAAATGATTCCTCAAAAAGCGTTATCGCGCCAACGAACTCAAGCATGTTTTCATAGCGCGACCTGTCCTCCTCGGTTCCCGAGTTCAGCGTTTCTTTAAGACCCGACACTTCAAGCGTGTATTTTGCAAACTCGCTCGCCTTCATCCTCGGTGCCTTATAGCAAAGGTCATCGATAAGCTTTTTAAACTCAATCAGCTTGTTTCTGGTTGACGGGGTGATGGTGTCGCACTCATCGATAATATTAACCGCCTCCGCCATCGAAACGCCCTTTTCGTCCGCAAACGCCTTTAGCTTTTCAACCGTTGTCTCGCCTATTCCCCTTTTGGGATTATTGACAGTGCGCATGAATGCTATGCCGTCTTTGGGGTTGACGGATAGTTGAAGATAAGACAGAAAAATCTTTATTTCCTTTCTTTCAAAGAACTTAAAACCGCCGAATATTCTATACGGAATTCCGTGCAGGTTGAAGTCTTCTTCAAACAGTCTGGTGAGAGAGTTTACCCTTACAAGAACCGCTATATCTTTATACCTTGCGTAGCCATTGTTTACAAGATAAGATATTTTTTTGCATACATAAGCGGACTCATCACGGTCACTTGATGCCTCATATAAAACTATAGGCTCTCCACCCTCTCTTGCGGTCCAAAGAACTTTTTCTTTTCTGCTAAGGTTGTGCTTTATGACATTGTTCGCCGCACTTAGTATGGGCGTTGTGCTGCGATAGTTTTGCTCAAGCTTGATGTGTCTTGCGTTTGGGAAGTGGCGGGAAAAATCCAAAATGTTCTTAATTTCCGCCCCGCGCCAACCGTAAATGCTCTGGTCCTCGTCGCCGACCACAAAAATATTGTTATGCTCAGAGCAAAGGTGCCTTACAATTTCAAGCTGTATCTGGGTGGTGTCTTGAAACTCGTCGATATTTATATATCTGTAACGGGATG
>JAAZIO010000105.1 GCA_012800805.1 Clostridiales bacterium
AGAACCCCCCTTTCCTTAATTATTTCAAGTTGTTTTTCAAGGTCTCAAGCTGATTCTTGAGCTCTTTTGGAAGTTTGTCGCCGAACTTTTTGTAGAACTCCTCGATGCCTTCCGCTTCTTTCGCCCATGTGTCGTTGTCGACGGTGAGAAGCTCTTCGATTGTTTCCTTAGAAAGGTCAAGGCCATTTATATTGATGTCATCAACTTTGGGCAGGTAGCCGATGGGTGAATCGACGGCGTCGACTTCGCCTTCGCAACGCTTGATAATCCAGTCAAGGACTCTCATGTTTTCACCGAATCCCGGCCAGATGAAGTTGCCGTTGTCGTCAGTTCTGAACCAGTTGACGTTAAAGATTTTCGGAAGCTTTTCCGCCTTGTTGCCCATCTCGAGCCAGTGTGCGAAGTAGTCGCCCATATGATATCCGCAGAAGGGAAGCATAGCCATCGGGTCGCGGCGGACTACACCAACCGCTCCGCTTGCGGCTGCCGTGGTTTCGCTTGCCATGATTGAGCCTACGAACACGCCGTGAGCCCAGTCTCTTGCCTCATATACCAAAGGCGCGGTCTTGGCTCTTCTTCCGCCGAAGATAATCGCGTCAAGCGGCACTCCTTCGGGGTTCTCGAACTCGGGCGAAATGCAGGGGCAGTTCGCGATGGGTGCCGTGAATCTGCTGTTGGGATGCGCGCCCTTTACGGGATTGCCGTTTTCGTCCTTCATGTCGCCGTTCCAGGGATTGCCCTTCCAGTCGATGGCGTTCTTGGGCGGATTTTTATCAAGGCCCTCCCACCAGACGGTGTTGTTGTCGAGGTTATGAACGACGTTTGTAAATATTGTGTTCTTTCTGGTTGAGGCGAGCGCATTGGGGTTGGACTTCAAGTTGGTGCCGGGAGCTACGCCGAAGAACCCGTTTTCAGGGTTGATGGCATAAAATCTTCCGTCCTTTCCTACCCTTATCCAGGCAATGTCGTCGCCGACGGTGAATATTTCATACCCTTGGTCAAGGTATTCTTTAGGAGGAATGAGCATGGCGAGGTTGGTCTTTCCGCATGCGGAGGGGAATGCCGCGGCTATATATTTGACTTCGCCGTTGGGCTTCTTTAAGCCTAAAATGAGCATGTGCTCTGCCATCCAGCCCTCGTTGCGGCCCTGCCATGAGGCGATTCTAAGCGCAAAGCCCTTTTTGCCGAGCAGAACGTTTCCACCGTATCCCGAGTTGACCGACCAAATGGTGTTGTCTTCGGGGAAGTGGCAGATATATCTCTTTTCTTCGTCGATGTCGGCCTTTGAGTGCAAGCCGCGCACAAATTCGCCCGAGTCGCCGAGAGTTTCCAAAACCTTGTTGCCTATGCGGGTCATTATCGCCATGTTGAGGACGACATATATGGAGTCGGTAAGCTCGATGCCGATTTTGGAGAAAGGCGAACCTATGGCGCCCATGGAATAGGGAATGACATACATGGTTCTTCCTTTCATCGAACCGTCGAAGATGGGACGGAGCATTTCATAAGCTTTCTTTCTTTCCATCCAGTTGTTTGTGGGACCTGCGTCTTCTTCTTTATCGGTGCAGATAAAAGTTCTGTGTTCAACGCGCGCGACGTCGTTTACCGCGGTCCTGTGCAGATAGCAGCCGGGAAGAAGCTCTTCGTTAAGCTTTATTATTTCGCCGGTGTCGCAGGCCTCTTTTCTGAGGGCCGCGAGCTGCTCTTCGGAACCGTCGATCCAAACGATCTTATCGGGCTTTGTAAGCTCTGCGCTCTCTTTGACAAACTGTTCAACGAATCTGTTCATTTTATCCTCCGTTTAGCCTAGCTTATCTATAGCTAACCTTATTAATTCAATAGTTTGACATATTTTGCCCAATTTAGCAATAAATTTTTTTCAATTTTTAATATTGGACGAAAATATGTTCGGTGTTTGCAACTTCCATATAGCCTACCGGCACTTTTTGGGTGGTTTTAAGCCCCGCGAGATTCTTTATGGTATTGCTCGGGACGGAAGCAGAGGGAAGGATTCCTATTGTTCTCGCTCCCTCAATTAGGCTTAGAGCCTGATCGTCAAAAGACTCGGCGGCATAATAACCTATCGGTTCATACATGTATGAGGTAAAATACCACTCTCTAATCGCGTTGTGGCCGGAAGCAAAGATTGTAGCGTGGTCGACATTTATATACTTGGGATAAATTATCGTGTAGCACATGAGCGAGGAAATCTCTTTAAAGTAGGAATCCTCGTTCTCCGTTGAGCCCATGAACGGAACCATTTCGCTGGTGTTTGAATAGAACTCCATGGCGGGATTGCTGTATGACTTGATGTAGCGGAGCATGGTGGCATAGCTGGCTCTGTAGCTGTTTGCGATAAAGCTGTTGCCGTTCCAGGCGTATTTTGCGTTTTTGAATGAGCCTGGGGTGCCTACGAAAGAGTCAAGCAGGGCGAGCCTTCCGGGAAGGAGCCGTTTATCAAACTTGCCGGCTTCTGAAAGGAGGTTCAAAAGGCCCACGCCCGACACGCAGAGCGCTCCGCCCATGGAGTGTGCCGCTACTCTGATTTCGTCGTGGCTTATAGCGTATTCGGGATAAACCTCGGCGATTAAATCAAAAGTCCTTATGTATTCGGCGGCAAACCATTCGGCCACGCTGTATGCCATAACGGGCTCGGACAAAGTGCCGTCCTCGTTTTCGGGCGTTGCGGGGTCGTCTTCAAAGACATATCTGCTTCCTTGCCCGTCCAAGCCTCTTGTCCAGATACGCTCTTCAACCTGCATGAAGTTTGTGCTGGGCATTCCCATGATATCGCCGATTGCCGTATTCTCGTCGTTCTCGGCGTCCGCAAACTTCTCCCAGTGGAAATACATGACATTCCAGCTCTTCTTCTCGTAATTCATTTCGCCGTCGAAGAAGTAAAGGGCCATGTCTTGTCCTCTGTCATCGTTTTCGGCAAGCCAGTAGGAGAGGAAATCTTTCTGTCTGCCCTCACCAAGCTGAACGCCGTGGATAATAATAAGCGTGGGTTTTGCGGGGTCGAAAGAATTTTCGATAACCGACCTGTCGTTGGCGTCGGCCTCGATAACTCTCATGCCCGACTCGTCAAAACCCGTAACAAGCATCATGCCGTGGCCGTTAAAGACGTCGGACACGTTTGGGCTTACATCCACGTCTTGTTTGTAATTGACATTGTTATTGATTCTGAAAATCGCGAATTCGTCCACCGGGTCATCGTTGCAGGCGGTCAATACGAAAGCCATGGCGCAAACGGTCATGACAACCGCAAGCGCGATCGCCGAAATTTTCGCTGTTTTTTTCATTATTTTACCCCCTGATATATTGTGTAAAAACGGTAAAAAACTCCCATATGTTGTTAATTATATAATCAGCTTTAATATTAGTCAATCGGGATTTTTGACCCTAATGTAAAAAAAATTATTGAAAGTAAAGATTTTTATTGTATAATAAAACAAAGAATTTATTAAAGTATTGCTTATGCGGAGCAGTCCGTATGGGCAATCTTTTGCCATACTTAGGAGGCTTATGAACATTTTTCTGCCTATTCTTTACGCCCTGCTTGCGCTTTTCGGACTGATAATTTTGATAATGATTATAAAAACCGTTACGCTAAAGCCCGAAAAGAGCGAAAAGAGCGAAGAGGTTACTCTATACGACTTTGACGAAAATGCCTTGGCGGAGCACCTTTCCGAAGCGGTTAAAATCCCCACTGTTTCAATGGTAGAGGAGTATAAAAACAACAGCCAACCGTTTTTTAGGTTCCACCGCTATCTTGAGGAAACTTATCCGCTTATCCACAAGACGGCTGAAAAAACCATAATCGCGGATTACTCTTTGGTTTATCGCTTTAAAGGCGAAAACGCCGAAAACCTCCCCGCCTGCTTTTTGGCGCACATGGATGTTGTTCCCGCGGACGACAAAAACTGGACGCATCCGCCTTTTTCGGGCAAGATTGAGGACGGCTTTGTATACGGCAGAGGCGCCATGGACATGAAAGGTCACCTTATCGCTCTTATGGAGGCGATGGAGGAGCTTTTAAGGCAAGGCGTCAAATTCAACCGAGACATTTATTTCTGCTTTGGCCACGACGAAGAGCCAGGCAATTCATTCGACGGCGCGCCCAACATCGTCAAATATTTTGAGGAAAAAGGCATAAAATTCGAGTTCGTCCTTGACGAGGGCGGAACGATAACCGATGGTCGGGCTCTTGGCCTTAAAAAGCAGATTGCGCTTATCGGCATTTCGGAAAAAGGAATGGGCGACATCGAGCTGTCGGTTGAAAAGCCCGGCGGACACGCCTCCAACCCCAAAGCCCCGACAGTAGTCGGAACGCTTTGCGAGGCCGTATCAAAGCTTGAGAAAAAGCCCATGCGCACCCGCTGGACAAAAGCCACGAAAAATACCGTTAAAATACTTGCCACACACGCAAAAGGCCCGTTAAAATTCGTTCTTGCCAACCGCGCGGCGCTCTCTCCCCTGCTTAAGTGGGCGTTTACCAAGATATCTCCCATGACCAACGCGCTTGTTAGAACGACTTTTGCCCCCACCATGCTTTGGGGCTCAAAGGCAAGAAATGTCCTCCCGCCGATTGCGAGAGCCAATATCAATACCAGAATCATCACGGGTCAGACGATGGACGATGTGGTTAAATACATAAAAAAGGTCGTAGGCAAAGATGTTAAAG
Source organism: Clostridiales bacterium (assembly GCA_012800805.1). Lineage (GTDB taxonomy): Bacteria > Bacillota > Clostridia > Christensenellales > CAG-917 > JAAZIO01. The sequence continues at coordinate 4,685 of JAAZIO010000105.1, forward strand.
TAGAGCTTCAGGGATATACCAATCCCACCCCCGAGGGCGACCTTAGCAGTTTCGGCTACAAATCTTTGATAAAGACGATATCCGAGCTGTTCCCCGAGTCTGCGCCCGTTCCGTATCTCTTTATTGCGGCATCAGACGCCAGATTTTATTTCCCTCTGACAAACAACGTTTTCAGGTTTGGTCCTTTCAACGTTACGCTTGACGAGCAAAAGAGAATACACGGCTATGACGAGAGGCTTTCGATAGCCGACCTTAAAAAAGCGGCGCAGTTCTTCGCAAGATGCATAGAGAACACATGCGTTAATTAGCTCAAAGGAGCAAAATGTACGACGGCGAAAAAATACCTTTAGACTCTAAGGTGCAAAAACTTATCATACTCATGGTATTTGAAAAAATGTCGATTCCTTTAAAGGAGTCGACTGTGCTTGATATTTGCTCGTCGGACAACAACTGGCTCTCTTATATGGAGTGCAAGCAATACCTGATGGAGCTGATAGAAACAAACCTGTTATACAGAGTGCCAAGAAGCGACTATATCAACATCACCCAAGACGGCTCATCCTGCCTTGCGCTGTTTTTCACGAGGATTCCCGCTCACATAAGAGAGGAAATCGCCCAGTACACAAGGGAAAACCGTATGCGCTACAAGCGCCGCCAGTCGTATCCTTGCGATTACTCAAAGAATGTCGACGGCACCTACACCGTAATACTTAAAGTAAACAACGACATCACAACATTAATGGAGCTTAAACTTGTCGTGGCAAACAGGCAGCTTGCGACATATCTTTATAAGAACTGGGAAGACAAAGCGTCCATAATTTATTCTCTCATACACGAAAACCTGCTCGACTAAGGAGGATATTATGCCATCGTATTTCACTAAAGGCTCTTGCTCAAGGGAAATCATTTTCAGCGTTCAGGACAACAAACTCACCGACCTTAAGTTCATCGGCGGATGCGCGGGCAATTTGCAAGCCATCTGCAAGCTTACAATCGGCCGCGACATAAACGAGATTATCCCGCTTTTGAAAAACATCAAATGCCGCAACAACACCTCTTGCCCCGACCAGCTTGCCAAAGCGCTTGAAGCCTACATAAACAAAAAGTAACCTTATCTTTTGCGAAAAAAGAAAACCTGTTAATAGATTAGAAATCTTTAAAAAGAAAAGCTTAAAATACATTTTAAAAAGCTAGCTTAAAATACGGATAACCTTGCAAAAAATTTACAGATACCTTGCAAAACAACAAATGTAATGAAAATAAAAACCCCCGATTGCTCGGGGGTTTTTTTATACAGGGCTTATAAGAGTATACAAAGCACGCCGCCTTTGCCCTCATTGATTATTCTTGTAAGCGCTTTCCTCATCTTCTGCTGAGCGTCATAGGGCATTCCCTGAAGTTTGTTGTTTAAGCCCTCGTTGACAAGGCAAGACAAGGATTTTCCGAATATGTTGGTTTCCCAGATTGCGCCTTTGTTGGTTTCAAAGTCTTTAAGCAGGCTCATTACAAGGTCTTCGCTCTGCTGTTCGCTGCCTACTATCGGGCTGACCTCGGTTTCGACATCAACTCTCACGATGTGGAGCGAAGGCGCAGAAGCTTTTAGTCTAACACCGTATTGCGAGCCTTGCTTTACCATCACGGGCTCTTCCAACACCATCTCGTCTATTGTTGGCTCAACAACGCCGTAGCCACTTGCTTCGACCTGCTCAAGCGCCCTTGCCAGTTTTTGAGTTCTGAAGCGCTCTTTGGAGAGTTTTCTAAGCAGCGTCAAAAGGTCGTATTCGTCCGATACCGACACTCCGCACTCTACGGATGCCACGCGGAAGAACATTTCCTCTTTTACGCTGAACTCAATCTCAACGCTGCCTTTTCCCGCGTCAAGCGTTATGCCCTTGGGAACATTGAAGTATTCAAGGTCTTTAAACAGCTCGTCGAGCTTTGAGTAATCGCGCATCTTGTATACCGTCTCGCCGCAGAGCTTCATGACGGCAATCATCTCTTTTACGATGTCGCTGTCAAGGTCAAGCGACTGTATCCACTTGGGAGCGTGGGCGTTGATGATTTTAATCGGGAACTCAAGCAGGACGCTCTGCATGATTTCCGAAATGTCGCTCTCTTTCATGTTGAGGACATCCTTTGCGATAATCGGAACGCCGTATTTTTCGCTTATCGCCGCCCTGATTTTCTGAGCCGAAGCGCTTTGCGGCGCCGTGGTATTTAATAGCACAACAAAGGGCTTGCCCAGTTCTTTAAGCTCGTTGATTACTCTTTCTTCCGCCGCCATGTATTTCTCGCGCGGGATGTCGGCGATTGTTCCGTCGGTGGTAACGACAATGCCGATTGTGGAGTGCTCTTTTATAACCTTTTCCGTTCCGAGCTCCGCGGCTTTGTCAAAAGGCATCTCCTTATCCGACCAAGGAGTGCGCACCTGTCTTGCTTTTCCGTCTTCGGTGAGTCCCATCACGCCGTCGATTACATAGCCCACGCAATCAATCATGCGCATATTTACCGACAGGTTGTCGGAGAAAGTGACTCTAACCGCTTCGTTCGGCACGAACTTGGGCTGAGTCGTCATGATGGTCTTGCCGTCGGCTGACTGCGGCAGCTCGTCTATCGTGCGGGCGCGCTTGTTCTTGTCGGGAATGTTGTCGATAACCAGCCCTTCCATGAACTTTTTGATGAAAGTCGACTTGCCGGTTCTAACCGGTCCGACAACGCCTACATATATGTCGCCTCCCGTGCGCTGCGCGATATCTCTGTAAAGGTCAAACTTGTCCATAATACCCTCCAATTCCTACGCTTAATTATATTCACAGGATTTTTGCGTATGACGAATTTTTTTATTTTGCGGCGCCTGTGTTAAAATATATGCGGTGAAAATTTTTAAAATACTTTTACAAAAAGAAAAAAACGGGCTCCATGCCCGTTTTTTCAGTATTCGATATGGATTTCGGCGTCCGCCTCGTCGGCCTTCGCCCTCTTTTGTCTGATTGCTTTAGGAGATTGCTTTTTGATTTTATCCTCTATCGCGGCTTCTTTTAAAATGTCAAGGATTTCGCCGATGTCTTTTTTTATCTCATTCACTACAGTTAGGCTTTTAGACAGCGTTCTTAAAGTTTCAAGATAGCGCTCCTCCCTTGCCTTGCCGTCTTTTAACACGAACACAAGCAGAGCCACAAAAAGACACGCCCATATGCCGTTTGTCATGGCCTGTGTCATTACGTTTTCCCACATAACTCCTCCTAGAAATAGCGGTTTGTCTCCACCGCGCGTTTTTTCAGCGTGTCCAGAAGTTTGTCATAGTAAGCGCCAAGATAATAGCGCATGTTGGGGCTTGCCTCAAGCGCGTCCGCGGCGATGTCGGGCGATAGCGTCATATAGTATGACAAAGCGATAGAATACCTTTCGGCATAGTTGCGCTGCTTTTCGTCGTCATAGTTAAGTTCGCTATCGTATTTTTGCCTTTCCTTTCTAAGCTCGTTTTCAGCAGCTTCCTTGCCTTTAAGGTATTTTGCTATCTCCTCGTCTCTGGAAAGGAGGTATTTCCTCTCCTTTTCCGCTATTTCGCTGTTGTATTTTTCATACTGCAAAATGGTCTGTTCCCTCTCCTTTTCAAGCTCGGCTATTCTTTTGGCAAGGTCCGAGGCGTATTTAAGGTCAAGGTTTCCAAGCGCGATTTCCTTATCCGCCTCAAGCTTTGAAATCTCTTTATTGATTCCGTTTATCGCCTCTATGTATTTTGCCTCTATCTCCGCCATATTTTTCATGCCCTTTTCGTCATAGTCCGAAATTTGGCCCATAATTATCGACGAGCGGGCAAGACCGCGCTTTAGCGCTTCGTTTTGAGCTTTTTTCTTTAAATTATCATAAAGCTCCTCGATTTGCTTTAAGCCCTCTTCCTTTTCCCCTTTTAGCTTATTCGCGCTCTCGTCAAGGCTTTCCTGCCTTGAAAGGATATCGGCGATGATTTTTTGTTTATTTTCTTCAAGCGAGCTTTTCAGCTCTGCTTCCGCTTGCGCTCTAAGCTCCTCGTCGCTTTTTGGCTGATACTGCTTTTTCTCAAGGCCTAGCGTCTCGGGGAAAAGCTCAGCCACTTTTTGCATCTGCTTTTCGTTTACGGACTTTAAATACTCGTCCTCAAGCTCCTTTAGTTTATCTACCGTATCCTTTTCTTTTTTAAGGGCTTCCTCGATTGCTTTTGATTTATCCTCCTGAAGGTCCTGCTTTGGTTTGAGCAGTTTCTTTAGTTCCTCAAAAAAACTGGATGCCATATTACCCCCTAAGCCTTTGACGCAAGTTGCGCCTCAAGCTGTTTTAACTTTTTTTCCAGCGCCAGGACGCGCCTTGTAAGTATTTCTATTTGCACAAATATTTCTTTATCTATCATCTCTACCTCACATCGAAAATTAAAACGGGCGGCGTGATATGGTTATCCGCTGCCGTGGATTTGATTGCAAGCTTTACGACATAGCCTTTTCGATTGACGATTACTTTTTGCGGTTTAGGGCTGCCCTCTATCTTATATTCCTTTGAAACGCCGTCAAGCGTAACGGTTAGTGTGACATCGCTTAAGGTCGAAAAGTGAATTTCTCTTAAAATTTTCAGCTTTTCGCTCCCGAGGTTGTTTTCGGGGCTCTCCCAAACTTTTGTCATCACGGCGCCGCCATAGTATTCGCCTTTGTTCCAAATCATCTGAAGAAATCTTCTATCGCCCGTGTTTAGCGTAAAATAAACATAGATGTTATGGTGGACGTTTACGGGCAGAAACCTGTTTATGTCGATGTTGGTTATAACCGAAAACAGGTTCGTTTCAAGGTCGTATTCTATAAGGGCGTTGTTGACATAATCGCTTGGCATATCCGTTATGCCCTTAAGCCTGCAGGCTATGTAGTATTTTCCGAGGTGCGCGCAAGCCGTGCAATAAGACAGCCTTTCAAACTTCGGAAGCTCGCGGCCTTTCTTTGTAACCTCATAGCCGTTGAAGCTGTAAAGTCCGTCGTCGCACATAAATAATATTCTGTCAGACTCCTCAACCACAGTGTCGCCAATAATCTTTCCTATGTCGCCTACAACTTTCGTCACCGAAAACTCCGTCTGGTCGCCAAACGCCGTTATTTTAAAAATCCCGTATTCCCTAAAGACATAAACCGAGTTTAAAAAGCTTATGATTTTTAAAACATCCCCGCACTCGTCGGCAAACTCTATAAAGCCCGCGTCCTCCAGGCTGACTTTCCAGTTTGTCGGGTTGAAGTCGTCCGAAAACCATACGGCGTTTTTCTTTTTGGCGTCGGTTGCGAATATCCTTTCTGAGTGCACGCACATAGAGGAAAACCTCGGCGCGTCGGTAACGGTGCTTATTGTGTTGTCGTTTAAAATCGTAAGCCCGCCCGAGTGGGCAATCAAAAGAACGTCGTTTCCGTTATAGTTGTAGCAGGCTGTGCATACTCTGTCCAACGTGTTAAAGTCCGGAATTTCTCGCCAGACCATCGGCTGAAATATCTTAAACTGATAAAACTTGCCGGTTGAGGACTGCGCCACAAGCCTGTCGTCGTATGTGCCGTCGGCAAGCGTCTTGCGGTATAAGAAAACATCCACGAAATCCGATATGTCCGACAATACCGCAATTTCCATATACACCCACTCATACTTGACATTTACCCTAGCTCTTTTAAAACCAAGGTCGGATTTCAGCGCCCCTCCTCTGAAAGTAAAGTTAGTGCACTTTGGCGAATACTTGAAATCAAGCAGCTTTTCATCCGTTGTCTTAACTATGCCTCCAAAGCCCGATTTAACCCTTGCCCGGCTGGATTTAAGCCTTGATATTTCGCTTTTTACACCCATGCCCTCTCCTTTACCTTTATCTCTCGGCCTTTGTATTTTGCCCTCGACATGGCTTCTTTAAATAGAGTGTCATAGTATGAAGCCTGGTCAAAGACATTTTCATCAAGGTAGTGCTGCGAGAGCATCCCATAAAGCACCTCTAGCTCGCTCAATCTGTTGTCGAATATCTCATCGTCTAAATTAAGGGCTTTAGGGATATAGATATACTCTATCGTCATCTCTCCGTCCTCTAAGGTTTCAATGTGCGTGGGCAGGGTTTTTGCTTTAATCCGCTTTCCGTCCTTTTCAAGCCTGATGAGCTTTTTAAAGCGCTCGCTAAGCTTTGAATACTCTATCTTTCCGTCAACCGAGGCTACCTGCTCTTGCGAAATCAAGGGAAGATAATCGCACCTTATCTGAAGGTATATAAAGTTTAAAATTCCAAGCGCCTTGCTTAGCTTTAAAGATTGGGCGTCGCTTAACTGCTCAACTTTCGTCAAATCCTCTTCGCCGATTTTTTCAAAAAACAGCGATAAGATGTATTTTACTTCCATAATGCCTCCTCGAGGGATTCGCATGCCCTCTCCGCCGCTTGCCTAGCTCTTTCTTTTTCAAGCTTAAGGTTGTGACGGTCGATTTCCTCAATAAGCTCTTTGGCTCTGTCAAGCCTGGTTCTCAAAACATGGTCAAGCGCTCTTTTGTCAAGCTCTTTATAGGGCAAAACAAGTTCAAGCCCTCTATCGGTATGCACCTCAAAGCGGTTGGTTTTAAGGTTGTAATAGAGAATATAGCGCGTGTCGATTTCTTTAAGCCTTAAGGAAATATCGTATAAATCGGAGTCGATAAGCTTTAAATGCTGCATAATCCCTCTTAAAAAGGAGCGCCTTTCGGCGCTCCCTATCTTATTTGAAAGTCAATTTTGCCTGTCCCATGGGTCTTTCGCAAAGAAGGTCCGCGTATTTAACAAGCGTTGCGGTGTATACTGCTTTGCCCGCAACCTGATGCAAAACGGTTCCGCCTTCGCCCTCAAGCCATCTCCAGTCGCAGAGCTGGTGAAGCTTAAAGTCCGAAGTGTTAAGCAGATACATGGTCTTTTCCTTTACAAAGCGGTCGGCCACAAATGGAATGCCTGAGTAAGAGATAGCCTTAAAGCCGCCGTCAAGATTCATGTAGTCAAGGTTTGTGCGGTTTAAAGAAAGATAATCTATGTAGCTTCTTCTCACATCGTAGCTTGACACGATAAAGTTTATGGTTCCGCCCGAGAGCTCCTCCACGGTGTCGATAGCCTCTTGTATGGCGGTAGTGGAAATGCCCTCGTCCACAGTCTTTTTGAACGGGTTGAGGAAAGAATACTTTGCCCTGGATAGACCATAAAGGTCACCCTCGCCAAAGATTGCCTCAAGACCCGTAAGTTCGTTGTCTTTTGAACCCTGCACATAAAGGTCGCAGCCTTTGTTGATGAGGGCTGAGGCGGCTTTATCGAAAGTCACTTTTTTGGCGCCGCGGTCGATTGAAACTATTCTTGCCCCTGTAAGCTCTGATATGATGCCTTGGCTGTCATAGACATCCACAATCATACCCTCCATAAGGTTTTTGACGCTTGACACGCAAACGGTTTTTTTGTCGGTTCCGCTGTTGTCGACGGTAGTTGTGAGAAGACCCGAGCCGTCGCCGTAGAGCATTCTTCCGAAATTGAATTTGCTGGCTTTTAAAAGCCCTTCCATTTCGGCGTTAAGGAGATTTACAAACGCGCCCGCGGAGTTTGCCGACGCCCTTATCGCCTTATCCGAAATTTCAATGTTGCCGTAGAAGTTTTTAAGAGTAAGCTTGAACTGGGCGTAATTGTTGCCGCCGACAACGGGAAGAGAGCCCGTTTCGGTGCCCGAGCCCACGCCGCCGTTGAGGCCGTAGGGAGCGAGTTTAACTATCTCCTTGCCCCAGACATCAGCGGTTGTCTGCTCGATTTTCGCAAGCAAGGGGTTAACGCCCACATTGAGCTGTTCGGCGAGAACGCCGAGGTAGAGTGTTTTAAGCGCGTTTTCTGCATTTTGAAGTGTTACCATAGTTCCTCCAGTTAAAGTTCTTTAAACATTCTCCCCGCCTCCTCGATGGTTCTGGGTTTTTTGGGTGGAGAGAGCGGGGACTGCCCCAGCGACTTTATCGTCACGGGAGCCTTAAGGCCGTCAAGCTCGCTGAAATAGCGCTCCATGACCGCCTTTTTGATTTCCTCGCTCGTAAGAATGTGGTTTTCGATAAAAGAGGCGTCTTTCAGCATTTCGGAGGGGTCGCGGTATCTGCTTTCAAGAACCAGCATATAGGCCCTCTCAAGCCCCTTTTCGTCGTCGAGCAGGGCGGGGTTTTGCTCAAGGAAACTCGCGATGTCTTTTGCAAACATCTTCGCCTTTTTGTTTTCCGAGAAAAACTTGTCCACTCGCTCTTTCCAGTCAACATCCTTTTTCTCCTCGACCTGAGCGGGCCTAGCGCCTTCCATTTCTTTTTCAAGCTCTTTCAGCCTTTGCGACTTTTTGGTGAACTCCGCCTCCAAAGACCTGTAGGCCTTAGCCAGTTCCTCCGTCGATTTGAATTTGCCGAGCGTTTTTTGCGTATCTACATCCGTTTCGGGCGAGACCGCCTCCGCGGTTTGTTCGCTTACTGCAACGGTTTCGATTTTTTCTTCCATATCAGTTCTCCTTTTCTTCGAATTTGCTTATCAACTGAGCCGTGTCGCTTTGAAGGGAAATCAGCGAGCGGTGGGCGTTTATATGCTCTTTGAGCCTTTCTTTAAGCTCCCTGTCGCGCTCGGTTGTCTTTGAAATGAGCAGTTTTATATGCTCGTCAATGTGCAGCTCGTGATTGTCAACGATTTCCGGTGACACCGCCTTAGCCTGCATTTCGACATTTTCCCTCTGCGCTTTTTTAAGGTGCAGCTCATCGACATCCCTGCTGTTTTCCCAGTTGCCAAAGCCCAGTAGCTCAAAGATTTTCGCCTTTGTTCTTGCGCTAACTATTCCCTTGTCGTCGCTTAAAAGCCCAAGCTTTAACAGCTCCAGCACCATTGCCTTTCTGCTGGCGTTGGTGTCCTCAAGCTCGTTTGCGGTATCAAAAACAAGGTCGTCTCCCCTAAGGTCGCTTGCGCAAAACGCCTTAAGCTCAATCTCGCCGTTATCGCCCGCAATCCTTTTTACCCTTGTTGTCTTGGCAAACTGCCTGTAAAGCCGCAGTATGTGTTTTCCGACTTCCCTCACGCAGTTTCTCAAACTGTCGGCGGTAAGCGATATTCTCGTGTCGTCTTGCTCGAGTAATAGCGATATGGCGGTGCCTGAGGACACATTTGAAGGAACCTGAGAATATGTAGTTACCTCGCTGACGCCGCTTATCATGATAAACTCGGACAGCAGCCGCTCCTCTTCTATGTGGAAATCGGCGGGAACCTGTCCGGGG